>CAZINV010000068.1:0-5625 GCA_964540685.1 uncultured Ruminococcus sp. | reverse complement strand
GCACGGTCTTATAAGAGTAAGACAGTTTACCATTTCTGAGGGGCATATTATACTGCGTCCTGAGCAGCTTGAAGAGGAATTTAAGGGCTGTCTGGAGCTTGCGAAATATTGTCTTGATACGGTAGGCATGCTTGAGGACTGCACATTCCGCTTCTCGCAGTGGGATCCGAACAATACAGAAAAATATATCGGCACGCCTGAACAGTGGGATGAAGCGCAGAGTATTATGGGAAAAATTCTTGATGATCTGGGCGTTGATTACACTATAGGAATTGACGAAGCGGCATTCTACGGTCCTAAGCTTGATATTCAGTATCACAATGTATTCGGCAAGGAGGATACTATAGTAACTATTCAGGTAGATCAGCTTCTTGCGGAGCAATTTGGCATGGAATATGTGGATGCGGACGGCACAAAGAAGCGTCCTTACATCATTCACAGAACATCGCTGGGCTGCTATGAGAGAACTCTTGCGTATCTCATTGAAAAGTATGCAGGGGCGTTTCCATTGTGGCTTGCGCCGGAACAGGTAAGACTTATCCCCATTGCAGACCGTCATCTTGATTATACCTATGAGCTTCTTCATAAGCTGGAAGCTGCCGGACTGCGCTGCGAGGTAGATAACCGTGCTGAAAAGGTGGGCTATAAGATTCGTCAGGCTATGATGGAAAAGATTCCGTATATGATTACTCTGGGCGACAACGAAGCTGCTGCCGGAACAGCGGCAGTAAGAAGCCGCAGGGACGGCGATCTTGGCAGTATGAGCTTTGACGAACTGATTGCAAAGCTGACAGAAGAAGTGAAAACAAAGAAGAGATAAGGCAGTGCTATAAAAATAGAAGTATTTTTTACGCTGACCTAAAAGAGGGGAAGTCCTGCGAAACAGGGCTTCCCTCATACAAATTTACTGCGTACTGCACGGCATATGAATATTGCGGGAAAGGAAATGGCAAACCATATAAAAGAAAAGGGAAGGCATATTTGTCCGAAAAGATTAAACGGCATGCCGGAATAATCCCATACTGACCATCTCAGAATAATATTATCTATTACTCCCGTTATCATTTCAAGGGCGGTTATTATAAGCGATCCGGAGAGCGCCTTGAAAAAAAGCGGCTGGCTGTCCGAAGCTATGAAATAAAGGGCAATACCGGAAATACCGCCTAAAACAGTCATTGTCCAGTGGGTATGCCCTCGAAATAATATTTCAATAAGACTGTATATGAGCGCTCCTAAGAGAAATATAAATAAAAGCTCATATATATGAATGCGTTTTTTCACTCTGACCTCCTGATTAAAGACGGCGCTGTGTAATCCGCCGCGTAATCTTTAATAATATTATTATAAACTTTGCTGCTTTTATGCAAGCCATGAAAGGAAAATGATTTATGAGAAGAAGCGGAATCTTAATGCACATTTCAAGTCTTCCCGGAGATTACGGCATAGGCAAAATGGGAAAGGCGGCTTACAAATTTGCAGATTTTCTTAATAAAAGCGGAGTTTCCGTATGGCAGATACTTCCCGTTTCCCCTACAAGCTACGGCGATTCGCCTTACCAGTCTTTTTCTGTCCACGCCGGAAATCCTTATTTTATAGATTTTGAAAGCTTGGACGAAGAAGGACTTCTTGAAAGAACCGAGTATGAAAGCGTAGACTGGGGGAACAACCCTCTGCGTGTTGATTATAAGAAGATATACCATAATGTTTTTCCGGTACTGCGCATAGCCTATAAGCGTTTCGATAAGGAAAATGCGGACTATAGGGCGTTTTTAGATGAAAAGTCTGACTGGCTCTATGATTACGCTCTTTTTATGGCGCTTAAAGACGCTCACGGCGGCGCACCGTGGTACGAATGGGAAGAGCCTCTTGCGAAATTTGAAAGAGAGGCTGTGCTTTACGCACGCAAAGAATATGCTGATGATATTGAGTTTCACTGTGTTATGCAGTACTGGTTCTATTCACAGTGGCTGAAGCTTAAGGAACACTGCAATAAAAACGGAATATCCATCATAGGAGACATACCGATATATGCGGCGTATGACAGTGCAGACGTCTGGACAAATCCGGAGCTTTTCTGTCTCGATGAAAACAAAACCCCGATAGATGTGGCAGGCTGTCCGCCGGATTTCTTTTCTAAGACAGGTCAGCTTTGGGGAAATCCGCTTTACGATTGGGATTATCATAAAAAAACCGGCTTTAAGTGGTGGATAAAGCGTCTTGGCAGCGCAATGGAACTTTATGATACTGTCAGAATCGACCATTTCAGGGGCTTCGAGAGCTATTACGCGATTCCCTATGGAAATATCACTGCGGAAATCGGCGAATGGAGAAAAGGACCCGGTACCGCGTTATTTGAAGCTGCTGAAAAAGAACTGGGAGACATGTCTATAATAGCGGAAGATCTGGGCTTCATAACGCCTGCTGTAAGGGAAATGCTGACGAAGTGCGGTTATCCGGGAATGAAGGTGCTTCAATTTGCCTTTGACAGCGATTCAAGCTGCGGGGATCTGCCTCATAATTACTCATCAAGCCACTGTGTTGTATATACAGGCACTCATGATAACATGACGCTTAAAGGCTGGTGTGAATCGCTTAGCCCGGAAGCCGTATCGTTTGCGAAACGTTATCTGAGAGTCAGGAACAGAAGAGATTTGCCTGAGGCAGTTATAAGGGCTGCATGGAGCAGTACAGGGGAGCTTGCTGTGGCGCAGATACAGGATTTTCTTGGAGAAGACTGGTCAGCTCGAATGAATACTCCTTCAACGGCATCGGGGAACTGGCAGTACAGAGTGCAAAAGGGAGCGTTCACAACGAAGATTGCGAAAAGAATATATGATCTAAACGAATTGTTTTACCGTTTGCCGGAAAAAGGCGCGGAAAATTAAAAATTCAGGTTCGGCGTTTTTATTGCCGGACCTGAATACTTTTATCCTGAAAATCTCTGTGCTGTTGAAAAATCCGCCTAATTCTTCATCTCGAAGCTTTCGCCTAAAACATCTCTGTTTTCGTCAAGGATAGGCTTTATGCACTCTTCTAAAAATTCTTCCGTCTGCTGAGAACTTCTGCCCGTGAAATTCTCCGGACGAAGTATCGCGTCAAGCTCTTCCTTTGTTATCATAAACATCGGATCGGCAAGTATCATATCGCAAAGGTCATTCTCAAGACCTTCTTCTTTAACATGCCTGCCTGCTATCATGGAGTACTCGCGGATCTTCTCATGAAGAGCCTGGCGGTCGCCGCCCTTCTTTACCGCGTCCATCATAATATTTTCAGTTGCCATAAACGGCAGCTCTTTCATTACTCTCTGGCGTATCATCTTAGGATACACAACAAGACCGTCAGTAACATTCAGCATGATATTCAGAATAGCGTCAACCGCCAGAAAAGCCTCCGGTACGGATATTCTCTTGTTTGCGGAATCATCAAGAGTTCTTTCAAACCACTGTGTGCCCGCTGTAAACGCCGGATTGAGACTGTCTATCATAACATAGCGCGAAAGAGATGTGATTCTCTCGCAGCGCATAGGATTGCGTTTATAAGCCATTGCGGATGAGCCGATCTGAGTCTTTTCAAAAGGCTCTTCCATTTCCTTAAAGCTCTGGAGGATTCTCATGTCATTGGAGAATTTGCTGCAGGACTGAGCAATTCCGCTGAGTGTCTGGAGAACCTGCGCGTCCGTCTTTCTGGAATAAGTTTGTCCGGAAACAGGCACTACTGAATCAAAGCCCATTTCATTTGCTATTTTCTTTTCAAGGAGCTTTACCTTATCCGTATCGCCTTCAAAAAGCTCCATAAACGAAGCCTGTGTTCCTGTTGTACCCTTTGAACCGAGAAGCTTCAGGTTTGCGATTCTGTATTCCAGTTCTTCAAAATCCATGAGCAGTTCATTCATCCAGAGTGTTGCCCTTTTTCCAACGGTAGTAAGCTGTGCCGGCTGGAGATGGGTGTAGGCAAGGGCAGGCATATCCTTGTATTTATTTGCAAATTTTGCAAGATTTGCAAGAACGTTTATCAGCTTGCGGCGTACAATCTGCAAAGCGTCGCGGAGGATTATAACATCTGTATTATCGCCGACGTAGCAGGAGGTAGCTCCAAGGTGAATTATGCCCTTGGCATTGGGGCATACCTGTCCGTAGGCATAGACATGCGACATTACATCGTGCCGAACGGCTTTTTCTCTTTCCTCCGCAGTATCGTAGTCAATATTATAGATATTTGCTTCCAGCTCGGATACCTGTTCCTGTGTTACAGGCAGACCAAGTTCCATTTCCGCACGTGCAAGAGCGACCCAAAGCTTTCTCCACGTTGTAAACTTCTTATCGGCGGAGAAAACATATTGCATTTCCTCGCTTGCGTAGCGTGTGCAGAAAGGACTTTCATAGCTTTTGGTATTGCGCATAAAATTTACTCCTTTCCGTTTTGATGTCAGTTAAGCTTTACAGCGGTACCGTATGCCATAACCTCGGCAGCTCCGTTCATCACTGAAGATGTTGCAAATCTAACAGAAACAATAGCGTCGGCGCCTATAGCGCCAGCCTGTTCAATCATACGCTGGACAGCGATGTCACGGGCTTTATTCAGCATGTCGGTATATGATTTAAGTTCGCCGCCAACAATAGTTTTAAAGCTCTGACCTATATCGGAACCTATATGCTTTGACTGAATAGTACTGCCTCGTACCAAACCGAGGGTGGAATATGTTTTTCCTGAAATAAATTCTGTTGTTGTAATGAGCATAATTAACATCCTTTCAGAGTAAATAAATAATTTTAATAAGCGCCGCGTAATCCTTATGCGCATAAAGCTTAAAGCGAAATTTTGCGGTGCTGTATTTATTATACCATATTGGGAGCGGGCTTGCAAGGGGGTGAGAAAATAAAAGTTTGCCAAGCGGTGTCATCGTTTGCAATTGCGGTTGACAAGGGCGCTGATATTATTGTATAATATATACATAAAAGATATAGAATATCGGCGGGAGGTATTATAATGAACAAAAAAGCAATGTACAATCTTACCTATGGACTTTTCGTTCTTACAACAAAGCTTGGACAGCGCAGTCAGGGCTGTATTATCAACACGGCAATGCAGGTAACAACAGCGCCAAACCGTATTACGATAACTGTAAATAAGCAGAATCTTACCCATAATGTGCTTATGCACACCAGGGAGTTCAATGTATCCATGCTGTCTGAGGAGGCTGATTTCAGCGTGTTCAAGCGTTTTGGATTCCAAAGCGGCAGAGATACGGATAAGTTTGAGGGCTACAGCAGCTTCAGGACAGCAGCAAACGGAATGCCTTATATAACAGAGGGAACGAACGCCTATATTTCCGGCAGGGTTATAGATACTGTAGATCTGGGCACTCATACAATGTTTATTGCGGATGTTACTGACGGGGAGGTTCTCAATGGCGCGGCTTCTCTGACCTATGCTTACTACCAGTCGAATATAAAGCCGAAGCCTGAGGAAACTGAGAAACGTCAGGCGGGGTATAGATGCAGGATCTGCGGATATGTATATGAAGGCGAAACTCTTCCGGAGGATTTTGTATGTCCGGTATGCAAGCATGGCGCGGATGATTTTGAAAAGCTTTAAGTCAAAGACGCGCAGCTCCGGTTATTAACA
>CAZINV010000067.1:0-5655 GCA_964540685.1 uncultured Ruminococcus sp. | reverse complement strand
TTTCCAAGATTCTGGCTCCCGGCTTCCGTACAGGTTATGTAAGCGGTCCTGAAGAAATAATCTCCAAAATAATAGTATGCAAACAGGTCGCTGACGTTCACTCAAATATCTGGGCACAGGCAATATGCGAACGTTTTATGGGTACAGTGGATCTTGACGAGCATATCATGAATCTAAGAAAAATCTACCGCAGGAAACGTGACATAATGATAAATGAAATGAACAGAACATTCTCTAAGCAGGTAAAGTATGCAAAACCGGAAGGCGGACTTTTTATATGGTGTACACTTCCGGAAAGCTGCGACATGAATGCATTCTGCAAAAAAGCTGTAGAAGAATATAAAATCGCCCTTGTACCGGGTAATGCATTTCTCATAGATGAAAACGAAAAAACAACCTCATTCCGAATGAATTTTTCAACACCAACTGACGAGCAGCTCTCAGAAGGCACAAAGATACTGGGAGCTATGACAAAAGACGTACTGGGCGAATAGCCCCGATTTTAAAGCGTCGGCAGCACCGTAAAATCTCTGCGTACGGTTTGCCTGCAAAGAAAGGAATGTTACAATTATGGCTATAAACAAACAAGGCTCATTTGATAACTATATGGTTACTGAAAAATATCTGTCTATCAGAAATGCCGCTCTTCACTACCCGGCAAAAAAGCTTGGCAAATTCGGGCAGAATAATGTTTACGGAATGGTAATAGACATGCCTATAAATCCGGTTTTGCTCTGTACGCTGACAGCATATGCAAACGGTGCATGCAATCTGCATTTCAATAACGGCGCTGAATATATAGAAGCAGCGCTTCGCCACCAGACTGTCATTCAGCCTTCAAGGCTGTTGGTCGCAAACGCTCATCATCTTCTGCCGGAGGCGTCTCTTGTAAATAAATTTCCTCTTCCTATGGGCAGGCAGCACTACGTTCATATACTCACCCAAAATGGCATATATAAGAGAACAATCGACCCTATGACTATTCGTCAGGATACAAAGGAAGCTCAGACTATTTTCGTTCTCTATCAGCAGCTCATGCAGGCGCTCCACTCTGCACAGCTTAAAGACCGTGCAGAAAATAATAATAATAATAATAATAATAAAATAATATGAAAAAGCGGCTTTTTACAATTGTAACGGCAGCGGTACTTTCAGCCATTTATCTTTCATGTGCTTCATGCGCTTATTCTGAAAAAAAAGCTACTGAAGAAATTGCTACAGAGCCTATTATTACAACGGAATATCAGGCGCAGACAACAGTTCCCCAAGAAATCACTATCGATCTGTCTGATCTTAACAGTCCCCATGCTATTCTTATTGATGCCGGTACAGGTGAAGCCGTTGCGGAAAAAGCCGGATACGATACCATATATCCTGCATCCATGACTAAAATCATGACGGCAATCGTCGCAATAGAAAATTTTGAAGATATGAATGCGCATATTACAATACCGGAGGAGGCTGTTTTATCCGCTAATGCCAACGGCGGTTCTACAGCAGGTTTCTTTGCAGGAGAATCCATAACTGCCCTTGATCTCATTTATGGAATGTTGCTGCCGTCAGGATGCGACTGCTGCATTACAGCCGCGATAATTATAAGCGGTTCAGAATCGGCTTTTGTTGACCTTATGAATCAGAAAGCGGCTGAAATCGGTATGACCGGCACGCACTTTGAAAATTCCACAGGACTTCACAACGAAAATCATTACTCTACTCCCGGTGATATTGCCAAGCTTATGCGTTACGCATATAAAAATGAAATATTCAGACAGGTAGATACGACCTTTTATCACAGAGCAATTAATGGCAAATCACTCACCAGCACAATGTTCACTAAATTATATGATATATACGGCAATGCCGATGTAGTCGGAGGCAGAATCATCGGAGGCAAAACAGGCACTACCGATGAGGCTGGAAGCTGTCTGTGCAGCGTCGCGGAAATTTACGGAAAAGAATACATACTTTGCACTGCAAATGCCCAGCACTCAGGTCTGAATGTTGAAGATGCAAAGACAGTTTATAATCGTCTTGGTCTGGCTCTTGACCCATTATCTTAAAAACAGGAGGAAATCTCTTTATGGAAGAAACAACTAAGAAAAAACTTATTTTCAGCGGTATTCAGCCTACCGGTATTTTTACGTTGGGAAATTATATAGGCGCTATAAGGAACTGGAAACCGCTTCAGGACGAATACAACTGTATATACTGCGTTGTGGATATGCACGCCATTACAGTCCGTCAGGAGCCTATTAAGCTTCGCAGAAACACTTTACAGGCATATGCTCTCCTTATGGCTTGCGGTATTGATCTAAAAAAATCAATTCTCTTTATTCAGAGTCACGTAAAGACACATGCTGAACTTTCATGGATTCTGGGCTGCAATACTCAATTCGGCGAGCTTTCCCGTATGACGCAGTTCAAAGATAAAAGCGCACGCCATGCAGACGATGTAAACTCAGGTCTGTTTACATATCCCGTACTTATGGCAGCTGACATTTTAGCATATAACGCTGACCTCGTTCCTGTGGGCGTTGACCAGAAACAGCATCTGGAGCTTGCAAGAAATATTGCACAGCGTTTCAATCAGAAATACGGTGAATTTTTCACCCTTCCCGAACCTTACATATCTCCTGTTGGCGCTAAGGTAATGTCTTTGCAGGATCCTACGAAGAAAATGTCCAAATCAGACAGCAATCCCAATGCCTGCATTCTGATTCTTGACGATAAGGATACAATTATAAGAAAATGCAGGAGAGCTGTTACCGACAGCGACACTGTTGTTCGTTATGCAGAAGGCAAAGACGGCATAAATAATCTTATGACCATCTATTCAAGTATTACAGGCAAGGATTACGCTGCTATTGAATCTGAATTTGACGGAAAGGGATATGGCGACTTTAAGCTTGCTGTAGGTGAAACTATTGCTGATCACTTAAAGCCCATGCAGGAAGATTTCAAACGTCTTTATAATGATAAGGCATATCTTAAAGAGTGTTACACATCAAATGCTCAAAAAGCTCTTTCATATTCACAGCGAATTGTAAGCAAAGTTTACCGCAAAGTGGGCTTTGTAGACGCAAGATAAAAATATCGGCAGAGTTCAGGCGCATCAGGTGCTGCTTTTGGCTCTGCCGGCTTTTTTAGGAGGTTAAAATGGTTGATTTTAAATTCAAAGATTTCTACAATATAGATGATCTTGTGGAAATAGTAAAGCTTCTGCGCAGTCCGGACGGCTGCCCGTGGGACATTGAGCAAACTCACAGTTCTATACGTATGGATTTTATTGAAGAGGTCTACGAAGCTGTAGAAGCCATTGATAACGACGATCCCGAGCTTCTTCGCGAGGAACTTGGCGATGTGCTCTTGCAGGTGGTTTTTCACACGCAGATTGAACGTGAAAAGGGAGTATTTGATTTTAACGCAGTATGCGACGAAGTATGCAAAAAAATGATTACTCGCCATCCTCACGTGTTCGGTGAAGCAAAAGTTGCAAATATGAATGAACTTCTTAAAAATTGGGAAGCTATCAAGCAAGCATCAAAAGGTCAGAGCACGTACACTGAAACCCTTGAAAGTGTAGCCGTTTCGCTGCCAGCATTGCTGCGTGCGCAGAAAGTTGGAAAACGAGCTGCAAAATCCGGTATGGATTTTGCGGATGCACAAGCAGCTGTGAAAAATATTTACGGCGAGCTTGACGAACTGTCCGAAGCTGTTTCATCCGATAACAAAGAACTTATATCAGACGAATTGGGAGACGTTCTGTTTTCTTGTGTAAATGCCGCAAGAAAGCTGGGTCTTAACTCTGAGGAGTGCCTCACTGCCGCCACTGATAAATTTATACGCAGATTTTCCGCTGTAGAAAAAATAATAAAAAGCCACGGCAAAACAATGGATGATTATTCAACAGAACAGATGGATGAGATCTGGAATAATATTAAACATAAGGTTTAAAGGAGATATAAAACAAATGAGACTTGATAAGTATCTGAAAGTATCACGGCTTATAAAGCGCAGAACGGTTGCAAATGAAGCTTGCGATGCAGAAAAAATAATTGTAAACGGGAAAGCAGCACGTGCATCTTACGATGTAAAGACTGGAGATATCATTGAAATAAATATGGGTCAGAAAACTTTAAAAGTTAAAGTAGAAAAAGTTACTGAGTATGTCACAAAGGAAACCGCTTGCGATATGTACCAGATAATTTCATAAATTTAAGTCAGCGCCGCATAATTCTGATTACAGATTATGCGGCGCTTTTTGACTATCAATCATATTGTATTGCACTTATTGACATAATTTCTGTTTCGCCAGCGCAAAGTCCGGATAAAACGCTTTCTTCCTGCAATAATATAGCGCCGGCACTAATAAGAAGAATTGTCATAGTCACTGCCAGTATTAGCATGATTCTTTTAAACATAATAAATCATCTCACAATTCCAAATACTTTATCAGATTTTCAGAAATAATATATTTATATTATATCATGTATTTTTTATTATGTCAATAGCTTTATTAAAAATATTCGAATTTATTGATAATATTTTTCAAATGAAATAAAAAGCGCCGCAGCCTAAGCTGCGACGCTTTTATGTTTTATGCTACTGTAATTACAGTATTGTCTGTATAATTACTTACCAGCCTTGTATGCCCAAAGAGAATTGGGGAGATCCACCAGAGTTGGAATAAGGTCTATCCACTCAACCGGCATCAAACCTACACCGTAAGCGTAGTAAGTAAGAATATTGGTTGCGTCAGCAAGAGAAATTTCACCGTCTTCAGAATCAACGCCCTGTTTGCTTTCTGTGTCTACATCAGACAGGAAGTATGCAAGCTTCTCATAATCTGATGAAGTATCATCTGTAAAGGCTGAATCATAAAGTGCAACCCTATTTGCATAGTACGTCAATGTGATAGTAGCGTCATCAAGACTTACCACGCCATTGAGGTTGGAGTCGCCCTTAACGCCAATGTAAACCAGTGACTGTGCGTTAAGTTCATTGCCTTCATAATAACCGTTTATGTAGCCTCTGTAAACTCCGTCATATTCAGAAGTATTATTAGTACCATCTTCAAATACGGACATAGGAGACTGACCATTAAATGTTACTTCAGAAATAATATCTGTTTCAGTTACAGAGCCATCGCTCATAGTAACCTTGAGGATTACAGATTCAAACAGATCTGTAGCGACAAATTCTCTATCATCTACAGAGAAGTAGAAGTTCGGTTCCTTAGCTACAAATTCTACTGTACTTGAAATCGGACTTACATCAGAATTTGTTGTGGTTGTTGTAGTTGTAGATTCTTCTGTTGTAGTTGTAGATTCTTCTGTTGTAGTTGTAGATTCTTCTGTTGTTGTTGTAGATTCCTCTGTTGTTGTTGTAGATTCCTCTGTTGTTGTTGTAGATTCCTCTGTTGTAGTTGTAGATTCCTCTGTTGTTGTTGTAGATTCCTCTGTTGTTGTTGTAGATTCTTCTGTTGTTGTTGTAGATTCTTCTGTTGTTGTTGTAGATTCCTCTGTTGTTGTAGATTCCTCTGTTGTTGTAGATTCTTCTGTTGTTGTAGATTCTTCTGTTGTGGTTGTAGATTCTTCTGTTGTTGTGGTGGTTGTTGTAGTTGTTGTTGTTTCTTCAGGAACAATTACATTGATA
>CAZINV010000066.1:0-5719 GCA_964540685.1 uncultured Ruminococcus sp. | reverse complement strand
GTGCGGAAGGCTATATAAAGCGGGAGGTATTTCACCGCATAAAGATGCGGAAAGTTCCTTCACTGCACTTTATTGCAGATGATTCAATTGCTCACAGCGCAAGGATAAACGAAATGCTTCACCATGTGCAGCCCTATGTAAAAGAAGACGAGGCGGAGGAGACAGAAGAATGAGAGCGCTTACTGTACAGGAAGCCGCAGCCCGTCTGCACAAAGCCGAAAGGGCATATATTCTAATTCACAGAAGTCCCGACGGCGACTGCGTAGGCGCAGGCTATGCGCTTTATTACGCTATGAAAGGGCTTGGCAAAAAGGCAAAGGTCCTTTGCAGCGACTCTATTCCCGAGCGCTATCGTTTTATGCTTCCAGAAGATGAGACAGAGGAATGTTTTGAGCCTGATATTATAATATCCGCAGACGTTGCCGATGAGAAACTTTTTGGAGAAGAGCTTTTTGAACAGTACTCAGGAAAAACAGATCTTTGCATAGATCATCATATTTCAAATACAGGTTATGCAAAGGAGCTTTGCCTTGACAGTGAAGCAGCAGCGGCGTGTCAGGTAGTATACGAGATTCTGCAGGAAATGAACGCTCCTCTTGCCAGAGAAGCAGCAGTGTGCCTTTATACGGGCATTGCAACTGATACAGGCGGCTTTATGTATGACAATGCAGGAGCGCGCACGTTCCGCATTGCTGCGGAAATAATGGAACGGTTTCCGGATATTCCATATGCTGACATCAACAGGAATATGTTTATAGTAAAGAGCATGGCGGGAATGAAGCTGGACAGCATACTTACAGAGCGCCTTGAAAGCTATATGGACGGCAGATGCATGCTTGTATGCGTAACAAGAAAGCTTATTGAGGATTTCGGCATAGATGAATCCGAGATAGAAGGCGTGTCGGCTTTTCCGATGCAGGTAGAGGGCGCGGAGATAAGCATTGTAATGAAGGAGCGCGAAAATAATGTTTTCAGAGTTTCCATGCGCAGCGCAGGCAAGGTCAACGTATCTGAGATTTGTAAGAAATTTGGCGGAGGCGGTCATATAAAAGCGGCAGGCTGTACGGTAGAAGGAACGGCGGAAGAGGCAAAGAAACTGCTTATCGAAGCCGCTATGAAGGGAATGCAGGAAACGTGAACGGCATTTTGTGCATGAATAAGCCGGAAAAATTTACCTCCTTTGATGTTATAGCCAAGCTCAGAGGCATTCTGCATACAAGAAAGCTTGGACATACCGGCACTCTTGACCCTATGGCGACGGGAGTTCTTCCAATACTTGCCGGCACAGCCGCGAAGGCATGCGATATAATGCCTTGTCAGGACAAGGAGTATCTTGCGGGAGTGCGCTTCGGAGTATCTTCCGATACTCTTGATATATGGGGCAGCAGGTTTTCATACTATCCGTCCATGCATGTTGCGAAGGATGCTCTTTTAAGTGCGCTTTCCGGCTTTACAGGGGAAATAGAGCAGACGCCGCCTATGTATTCGGCAGTATCAGTGGGAGGAAAACGTCTTTATGAGCTTGCAAGAAAGGGTATAGAGATTTCGCGTCCTGTTCGCAGAGTTCAGATATACTCTATAGAGCTCAGGCAGTTTGACGAAGAGCGCGGAGAAGCTGTAATTTGCGTAAAGTGCGGCAAAGGCACATATATAAGATCGGTTATTGACAGCATAGGGCAGACCTTGGGAGGCGGCGCTCTGATGACATCTCTTTGCAGAACTATGGCATCGGGTTTTGATATAAGCGAGTGCTATACTTTTGAGGAAGTGAAATCTGCGGCTGACATGGGCGAAATAGAAAAGCTTCTTATTCCCGCAGAGAGACTTTTTGATAATTATCCGAAGCTCCGCCTGAATGAAGTTCAGACGAGAATGTACCGAAACGGCGTAAAGCTTGACTTAAGCCGTATTGACAATATAATTCCGGAGCGCTGCGATTACACGGTATACAGTGCGGAAGGAACGTTTATAGGAACGGCAAAGGCTGATTTCGGTAATTGCGAGCTTAGATGCGGAAAGAATTTTGAGGAAAGGTAAGACGTTTGCATTATGATAAATGTTAAGGATGTTCTTTCGCAGGAAAGCGCGGCAGCGCTGGGACTTTTTGACGGAGTGCATTTAGGGCATCAAAGGGTGCTTTCAGCGGCGGTGCAGTGCAGGAAAGACGGACTGATTTCAAGCGCATTTACATTTGATACCGAAACCTTTCCGAAAAAGCATGGAAAAGCTTTTGAATTTCTCTATACCGAGGAGCATAAGCGCAGGCTTTTTGAAGCTATGGGTATAGAAGCCGTATATACAGGGCGCTTTTCGGATATGGCTGAAATGGACGGAGAAAGCTTTTGCAGAGACATACTTAAAGGGAAACTCAAGGCAAAAAGAGTTTTTTGCGGCAGCGATTTCAGGTTTGGGAGGAATGCCGCATGGGGCTTTAAGGAGCTTGAAAAGTTCGGCGAAAGGTTTGGCTTTGAAGTACACTGCGTTGAACCTGTATGCGCCGGCGGAGCAGAGGTCTCCTCATCCAGAGTAAGAGAATATCTCAGCGCGGGGAAACCCGAAAAGGCGGAGGAGCTTCTGGGCAGACCTTATGAAATAAGCGGAGAGGCGGTTCACGGGAAAGCTCTTGGCAGAACCATGAAATTCCCCACCGTAAACCAGATATTCAAAAAAGGGCAGCTGGTGCCTGCAAAGGGAGTATACCTGAGCAAAACGGAAACGCCGGAGGGCACATATTTCAGCGTTACAAACATAGGAGTAAAACCAACTGTTTCCGACAGGAATATACCTCTTTCGGAAACGCATCTGCTTGATTTCGAGGGCGATTTATACGGGAAGTACTGCGTAACAAAGCTGCTGCGTTTTATTCGTCCCGAAAAGAAGTTTGAAAGTATAACCGCGCTGCAGAGGCAGATTTCCAAAGATACGGAGACTGCGCGCAGGCTTGCGGAATCTATATAGGGAGAGAAACATTCAATGGATAAAGAAAAGAAAGTCAGAACCAGATTTGCGCCAAGCCCTACAGGGTATATGCATATCGGCAATTTGAGAACGGCGCTTTACGCTTATCTTATCGCGAAGAAAAACGGCGGGGACTTTATTCTGCGCATAGAAGATACTGATCAGGAGAGATACGTTGAAGGAGCCGTTGATGTAATTTATAATACGCTTCGCATTGCGGGGCTTAAGTGGGATGAAGGTCCGGATATAGGCGGGCCTGCCGGACCTTATGTACAGTCGGAGAGAATGGACAGCTTCAAATCATATGCGGAGGAGCTTGTTAAAAAAGGGGAAGCATATTATTGCTTCTGTGACAAGGAAAGACTGGACAGTGTCCGCAAAGCTCAGGAGGAGGCACGCCTTGACCCTATGTATGACCGTCATTGCCGCAATCTCTCCGAAGAGGAGGTGCAGGAGAAGCTGAAGGCAGGGATTCCGTATGTAATCAGGCAGAAAATGCCTCTTTCAGGCACCACTGTATTTCATGACGAGATATACGGAGACATTTCAGTGGAAAATTCCGCTCTCGATGATCAGATACTCATCAAGACCGACGGTATGCCTACATACAACTTTGCAAACGTTGTTGACGATCATCTTATGGGCATTACTCATGTTATCAGGGGAAACGAATATCTTTCCTCCGCACCTAAGTATAACCTTCTTTACAAGGCGTTTGGATGGGATGTTCCGGTATACATTCACTGCGCTCCCGTTATGAAGGATCAGACGCATAAGCTTTCAAAGCGAAACGGAGACGCGTCTTTTGAGGAGCTTATGGAGAAAGGCTATCTGCCGGAGGCTGTTATTAACTATATCTGTCTCCTGGGCTGGGCGCCTGCCGGCGAACAGGAGATATATTCTCTTGAAGAGCTGTGCAGCGAGTTTGACATAAAGGGATTAAGCAAATCTCCCGCTATTTTTGACGAAATGAAGCTTCGCGCCATAAATGCGAAATATGTTGCGGCTCTTACGGAGGAACAGTATGCCGATATTGCCGTTCCCTACATTAAGAAAGCGGTAAAGCGTGAAATAGCCGACATGCCGCTTCTCTGCCGTTTGCTCAAGCCGAGAACGGAGATATTCACAGATATTGCGCCTCAGATTGATTTTATAGACGAGCTGCCGCAATATGATATTGAAATGTACCGCAATAAGAAGATGAAGACCTCTCCGGAAACATCTCTTGAAGCGCTAAAGAAGCTGCTGCCTGTTCTGGAGGCTCTGGATGAATGGACGGCTGAAAAGATTCATGAAAAGGTATTCGGACTTATTGCTGAGCTTGGAGTGAAGAACGGCTTTATGCTCTGGCCTCTCCGTACAGCTGTTTCAGGCAAGCAGTGTACTCCCGGAGGAGGAACAGATCTTTGCGCTATACTTGGCAAAGAGGAGTCGCTGAAAAGAATACGGGCAGGAATTGAACGGCTTTCCTGATTTCTCAGTGAGTCATCACAGTATTATCACAATGCAGTATTATAATTGCAATGCATTTTGCATTAAAGAGGAGGCATTTGTAAATGATTGAGGTAAAAAACCTTACAAAATACTACGGCGAACATCTGGCAGCGGACAACATAAGCTTTACCATTGAAGACGGGGAAATAGTCGGATTTCTGGGGCCGAACGGCGCAGGCAAATCCACCACTATGAATATGCTTACCGGTTATATCAGTTCTTCTTCCGGTCAGGTGCTTATAAACGGTATCGACATTTTGGAGAATCCTATTAAAGCAAAGGCGAATATTGGTTATTTGCCGGAAATACCGCCGCTTTATCAGGACATGACAGTTATGAGCTATCTTAATTTTGTATATGATTTAAAGAGGTGCAGGCTGCCAAGGAAATCGCATCTTACTGAGATATGCAATCTATGCAAGATAAACGACGTAACCGGCAGGATTATAGGCAGGCTTTCAAAGGGTTACCGTCAGAGAGTCGGAATGGCGCAGGCGCTTATAGGCAATCCGCCTATTTTGATTTTAGACGAGCCTACAGTAGGTCTGGACCCGAAGCAGATTATAGAAATCAGAAATCTTATAAAGAAGCTTGGGAAACGCCATACGCTCATTTTGTCTTCCCATATTCTGTCGGAGATACAAGCGGTATGCGACCGTGTTATTATCATTGACAAGGGCAGGATAGCAGCGGACGATACTCTTGACAATCTTACAAAAAGCGTATCCCGCGTAAATCGTATGACAGTGCGCGTTGACGGCGAACGCATAGAGGTGCTGGAAGCAATTCGAGAAATTGAAGGAGTAAAGAGCGTGCGCGATGCTGCGGAGCACGCAGGAGGTATTTACGATTACGAGATAGTCATGGATGACGGCGCGGATATATGCGTAATGCTTAATGAGATGTGCCGCGAAAAGGGTCTGACTATTTATAAGATGGCGAAGGATGAAATGACCCTTGAAGATGTTTTCATGCGGATAATAATGGGCGAAGAAATGCCCGGCGAAAAGAAGGCGGCTCCGGTAATAAAATTCGCTGTGCCGGAGGAACGGGAAACGGCTGCCGAATCATTGGAAGATAAAGGAGGAGAAGAATAATGGGTGCGATTTTCAGACGTGAAATGGGAGCTTTCTTTGCGTCTCCTATAGCTTATGTTTACCTTACTATCTACTATGTCTTTTCAGGGGTATGCTTTTACCTGTTCACACTGAGCCGCGGCATATCCGATATGTCGGGATTTTTCTCAGTGCTTTTCTGGGCGGGATTT
>CAZINV010000065.1:0-6004 GCA_964540685.1 uncultured Ruminococcus sp. | reverse complement strand
CTCGTAATCCGCTCCATACTTTCTTTCTTGTAAGGCCGCAGGATAACTTGCGGTTTTACTTATACTAATCTCTTGCCGGTTTGATGAAAAAAACAGCGCTGCTTTTAATTCTGCCGGCGAGAGATTAGTATTATATGCGGATTTAGCTCATTTGGCAGAGCACCGCCTTCCCAAGGCGGGGGTAGCGAGTTCGAGCCTCGTAATCCGCTCCATCTGCTCCGTCCCCTGTTGGGGCGGACTTTTTTTATTAAAGCAGCATTGCCGCTTTGGCAAATGTCACATAAATAAAGAATTTACGTTGATTTTAATCTTGCACAATACCGAAACGAGAAAAAATCGAAAAAAGTCCTTGACAAAAACTTTGCCGCATGATATAATAACAAAGTCGCAACGGACAAGCGCGGATGTCAAGAAAAGACGAGACGTAACTCAGCTTGGTAGAGTGCTTGCTTTGGGAGCAAGACGCCGCAGGTTCGAATCCTGTCGTCTCGACCACGTTGTGTCGGATACCTGAAAAAGGTATCCGGGCGCAGCCTTTTTAAACTTAAAAATTAAAAAAGCAAAAAAGGCACTTGACAAACAAGAAAAGATATGATATAATAATGAAGCGCTGGTGTAGCTCAGTTGGTAGAGCAGCTGATTTGTAATCAGCAGGTCGGGGGTTCGAGTCCGTCCACCAGCTCCAGTAATAGGGGAGAGTTCCCGAGTGGCCAAAGGGGGCAGACTGTAAATCTGTTGCTTCTAGCTTCGATGGTTCGAATCCGTCCTCCCCCACCAATCAGAAACAGGTAAGACCGTTTGGTTTTACCTGTTTTTGTATATTCATTGTTTTACCGGATGAAAGAGGTTTTTTGTTTATGATTAGAGAAGATTTGAGAAATGTAGCGATTATCGCCCATGTTGACCATGGCAAGACCACTCTTGTCGATGAGATGCTGAAACAAGGAGGCGTTTTTCGTGAAAATCAGAACGTCGCGGAACGTGTGATGGATTCAGGGGATTTGGAACGTGAGCGCGGTATTACCATTCTGGCTAAAAATACATCCGTAAAGTATGGGGATATAAAAATAAATATCATCGACACACCGGGACACGCTGATTTCGGCGGAGAGGTTGAACGGGTACTGAGTATGGTGGACGGCGCTTTGCTGCTGGTTGACGCCGCAGAAGGCCCTATGCCTCAGACAAGATTCGTTCTTCAAAAAGCTTTGGAAATGAAGCTGAAAATCATCGTCGTTGTCAATAAGATAGACAGACCTGACGCAAGACTCGACGAAATAGGCGATGAAGTTCTGGAGCTGCTTATGGATCTTGACGCAAGCGAAGAACAGCTTGAAAACACTCCGTTTCTCTATTGCTCCGGCAGAGCCGGCACGGCAAGCACTGAGCCGTTTGAAGAAGGCAGCGATCTTACGCCGCTTTTTGATACTATCGTAAACTATATAAACCCGCCGGAAGGAGATCCGGACGAGCCTTATCAGATGCTTATTTCCTCCATAGATTATAATGAATATGTAGGCAGAATAGCAGTGGGAAGAATTTCAAGAGGTACTGTGCATGTGAACCAGCCTATTGTTATAGGAAATTATCATAAGCCCGAGGAAAGCCGCAGAAACAAGGTCGTTTCGCTGCTCCAGATACAGGGCCTTCAAAGAGTCCCTGCCGAAACCGCAACAGTTGGCGATATTGTATGGATCAGCGGAATTGAAAATATCTCTATCGGCGATACAGTATGCGCTCCTGATTGTTTTGAACCGCTGCCGTTTACAAAAATCAGCGAACCCACAGTTGAAATGACATTTTCTGTAAATGACAGCCCGTTTGCAGGCAAAGAAGGCAGGTTCGTTACATCAAGGCAGCTTCGCGACAGGCTTATGCGTGAGCTGCTGCGGGATGTTTCGCTGAAAGTGACGGAAACAGACAGCACTGACTCATTCCGCGTAGCGGGCAGAGGAGAAATGCACCTTTCTATTCTCATTGAAAATATGAGAAGAGAAGGCTATGAACTGAGCGTTTCCACACCGAGAGTTCTCTACCAGGAAATAGACGGAAAGCGCTATGAGCCTATTGAAGAAGTCATAATTGACGTTCCTGAGGAATGTGTTGGCTCTGTTATGGAAAAGCTTGGCACAAGAAAGGCTGAAATGCAGGATATGCACCCTCAGGGCAGCAGAACAAGAATCACTTTCCTTATACCTTCGCGAGGACTTTTCGGCTATAAAAGCGAATTTCTCACAGATACAAAGGGAGAAGGAATCATGAACAGCATATTCCACGGATATGAGCCGTATAAAGGCGATATTCCCAGAAGAAACACCGGTTCGCTTATTTCATTTGAAACAGGCGAGGCTGTAACCTATGGTCTTTATAACGCCCAGGAAAGAGGCGCTCTGTTTATCGGTGCAGGCACTCAGGTTTATGAAGGCATGGTGGTTGGAGCGTCCCCGAAGACAGAAGATCTCGTTGTCAACGTCTGCAAAAGAAAACACCTGACAAATACAAGAGCAAGCGGCAGCGATGACGCGCTTAGACTTGTTCCGCCGAGAAATCTGAGCCTTGAGGACTGCCTCGAATTTCTCGCAGACGATGAGCTTTTAGAGGTCACTCCAAAGTCGCTGCGCATCCGCAAAGAAATACTCAGCAATCAGCTTCGGGCAAAGCTGAGAAATAAGAAATAAGAAGAATTTTTCGTATTGTTTCATATATGAAAATATGAAAGCAAACAATATCAGCATAGGAAAGGAAGCTATTATTATGCGTAATAATTTTACAAAAAAACAAATATGGGCTGCACTTCTCACAGCTGCTGCAATTTTTTCACTGACAGGCTGCGATTCCTCCGGTTCCGATAAAACCGATTATACAGAAGCAACAATGGGCGTTGTTGAAACAACTGCGGAATACACTTCGAATACCGACTATCTCTATATCAAAAATGACGACGGCACAATCGCAATAAGCGGCTATACAGGCAGCAACTCTATTCTGACAGTTCCGGATACGGTTGACGGTCTGAAAGTAACCGCAATAGGCGACCACGCCTTTGAAGCAAATTGGGATTTGGAGGAAGTGATTCTTCCGGAAGGCATTACATTTATAGGCGAAAGCGCGTTTATGGACTGCGGAAGTCTTAAATCAGTAACTATTCCTGACACTGCCGTTACTATCCGCCGCGCGGCATTTGCAAGCTGCTCCTCCCTTGATAACGTTATAATTCCCGAAAGCGTTGCGGAAATCATGGAGGAAACGTTCAGCGGATGCGGTAATCTTAAAAATCTTACTATTGAAAGCTCAAGCGTTATTTACGAAAGCTGGGGTCTTGACATTGAAACAATGCCTGACCTGGTTATTACATGCCCGGACGGTTCGTCAATAAGCGAATGGGCAAATGAAAACGGCTTTCAAACAAAAGCTCTGTAATTAAAGGTATAAATACATAATTCTTATACGACGCTTATAGAAAGGAATAAAATTATGACATTAAAAATTAAGTACCTGCCGCTTCTTGCGGCTCTGACAATGGCAATGCCGCTCTTCGGCTGCGGCAGCGATGACACCGATACAGAAGCAGACGATATCAGCACGTCTGATTCCTCCGCAGACACTGAAGATTCATCAGATGCTGATTCCGAAACAGAGGACGCTACTGTTCAGGAAAATATTCCTCTTGAATATGACGGAACAGAGGTCGATGACAGCTGCGCTGAAACTATAGGCAAATATTTTACAGCTATCATCAATCAAAAGTATGATGATTATAAGGATACGCTTGACCCTTATTATTATCAGGTATACAACTCATGGCTTGACGGAACCTATGGCTATGGCATGGAAACTTCCTTTGAAACAATGCATGAGACACTTATGGACGCTGCTGTAAGCGCAAACGACGGAGAAGATGTTGATGAGATCTATATCACAAAGCTGACGCTCTATAAAACAGAACCGGCGGAAGACGAAGATGAATCCGATTTAGTAGACGATTATCTTGCGGAGTATGATAATATCATAGGCGACGGCTTCACCGAAGAGCTTAAAAAACAGTGCGATGATGTGGTAAATGTGACTTTTACTATGACGGCAAGCTGCGACGGTACAGAGCTTGATATTTTCCAGGATATGGAACTGCTTATGACGCTTCACGACGGCGAGTATAAAATATTGGGATAGTAACTTATCCGCTGATGTCTCCCCGCCTCTTAAACGGCAGGGAGACTCTTAAATTTTATTATGCGGATGAGTTTTTGGGGGCTGCTGACTTACTGGGAAATTTTTACTTTTCATAATAAAAACTGTTTTCCTGAAAAAAACAAGCGTCCCTTGACAATAGCCGGAAAAGGGCGTATAATATATTTGTTAAATTGCAGGAGATGAACTCCTGTGTAATATTTTGGAGGTTTATGCAATGAAAAGAGTGTACAATTTCAGTGCAGGTCCGGCTGTTCTGCCGGAAGAAGTACTCAAAGAAGCTGCGGAGGAAATGCTCGATTACCGCGGCTGCGGTATGTCCGTTATGGAAATGAGCCACCGCAGCGCTGCATTCCAGCAGATAATTGACGAGGCGGAGAAAGATCTCAGAGATCTGATGAATATTCCCGATAATTATAAGGTTCTGTTCCTCCAGGGCGGCGCATCACAGCAGTTTTCCGCTATTCCAATGAATATGATGAAAAACGGTAAGGCCGGATATATTGTTACAGGCCAGTGGGCTAAGAAAGCTTATCTGGAAGGTCAGAGATACGGCGAGGCTATAAAGCTGGCTTCGTCTGAAGACAAGACATTCTCATATATACCGGACTGCTCAGACCTTGATATTCCCGATGACGCCGATTATGTTTATATCTGCGAAAATAATACTATCTACGGCACAAAGTTCAAGACACTGCCGAACACTAAGGGCAAGCCGCTGGTTGCCGACGTTTCTTCATGCTTTTTGAGCGAACCTGCAGACGTTTCCAAATATGGCGTTATCTGGGGCGGAGTTCAAAAGAATATCGGCCCTGCCGGCGTTGTTATTATGATTATACGCGAGGATCTTATTCCCGAGGAAACTCCTATTGAAAACACTCCTACAATGCTCAAGTGGAAAATTCAGGCGGACAATGGCTCTATGTATAACACCCCTCCCTGCTACGGAATCTATATCTGCGGCAAAGTGTTTAAATGGATAAAGAAGATGGGCGGACTTGAAGCTATGAAGGTTCGCAACGAGAAAAAAGCAGCTATTCTCTATAATTTCCTGGATGAAAGCAAGCTGTTTAAGGGTACTGTCCGCCCTGAAGACCGCTCTCTTATGAATGTTCCTTTTGTAACGGGCGATAAAGAACTGGACGCTAAATTCGTAAAGGAATCGAAAGCTGCCGGATTTGAGAACCTTAAAGGTCATAGAACCGTCGGCGGTATGAGAGCTTCTATCTACAACGCTATGCCTATTGAAGGCGTTGAGGCTCTTGTTGCATTTATGAAGAAGTTTGAAGAAGAAAACGCATAAGAGGAGAGGATATATATAATGTTTACCATTAAAACACTTAATAAGATTTCATCTGCCGGCACAAAGCGTTTTGGCGATAATTATACAGTGACAGACAGCACTGAAAATCCGGACGCTATCATGGTTCGAAGCGCTGCTATGCACGATATGCAGTTTGGCGATAATCTCCTTGCTATTGCAAGAGCCGGCGCAGGCGTAAATAATATTCCTACAGTACGCTGCGCGGAAGAGGGAATATGCGTATTCAATACGCCTGGCGCTAATGCAAACGCTGTAAAAGAACTGGTGCTTACAGGTCTGCTGCTGTCTTCACGTAAGATAGCAGACGGCATCAAGTGGACAGGCACTCTCACTGATGGTGAAACAACAGTTGCAAAACAGGTTGAAAAAGGAAAGAGCGCATTTGCAGGTCCTGAAATCAAGGGCAAGACACTGGGTATCATTGGTCTTGGCGCAATTGGCGCACTTGTGGCAAACGCTGCTATTGCTCTTGGTATGAAGGTCGTAGGTACC
>CAZINV010000064.1:0-6130 GCA_964540685.1 uncultured Ruminococcus sp. | reverse complement strand
GATACGCCAAAGGCGCCCATCAGAACTATAGCTACGATAATACCAGTCAGGTTGCCGTCGAAGATAGCGCTGAACGCTCTCTTGTAGCCGGACGCGAGAGCTGTGTTTACATTCTTTCCTGAGCGAAGCTCCTCGCGTATACGTTCGCCTGTGATTATATTTGCGTCAACGCCCATACCTACGGAGAGAATAATACCTGCAATACCCGGAATAGTCAGCGTAGCGCTTTCCATAAATCCGAACCAGCCTGAAACGGCAGCCAGCATACCGGCAACCTGTCCTACCAGACAGATTGAAGCGATAATTCCCTGAACTCTGTAGAAGAATATCATGTATACAATGATAAATATCAGTGTAATAGCGCCTGCCAGCAGCATAGCGTCCAGAGCGCCTTCGCCCATTGTCGGGGAAATAGTCTTGAAGCTGGATGTCTGCAGGGAGAACGGCAGTGCGCCGGAATTTATCTTATCAGCCAGTTCCTTAGCGGTTTCATATGTAAAACTGCCCTCAATAGTACATTCGCCGTCTGTGATTACAGTGTTTACAGTAGGGGCAGATATCATGGTGTTGTCCATCCATATGGAAATAACACCGCTTTCAGAGTAAAGCGCAGATGTTGCGTTATAGAAAGCGTCCGCACCGTCATCGGAAAGTTCCAGTGTTACTACATATTCCGTAGCGCCTGTTGTGTCATCCTGAGTCGCGCCAACGCCTGCTTTTTTTACATCAGCGCCTGTGAGAATAGTTTCTCCGGCAGGTATAACATTTCCGTCGTCGTCATACGTGGTTTCCTGACCGTAGCGGAATGTAAGTTCAGCCATTTCGCCCAGTTCTTTTACTGCAGCTTCAGGGTCGAAGTTTTCTTCGCCTGCCTGCCACGGAAAACGAACGATGATACGGCTGCTGTTGTAGTCAACGTAAGTTTCGCTGTCGTTGATATTCAGTGTGACAAGACGGTACTTGATAGTTTCAAGCGCCGCGTCCATTTGTTCTTCAGTTGCATCTACACCGTCAGCAGGCTCGAATGTAACGTCAACGCCGCCCTGGATATCTATACCAAGACGGATGTCGTCTACACCGTGTACGTATGTTGTGACAATATCGCCGTACTGGGAATGGACGCCATACACAGTGGTTACAGTAAAGAGTGCGATAACGGCAAATACAATGAAGAAAATCGGTTTTGAAATTTTTTTCACGATTTTGCCTCCTAAGTGAATTTAGAAGCTGCCGGATATAGAGCCTGTTCCGGTTCAGCCATTTATTATGCGCTATGACTGATTGCAGTCACATCGACAATTAACATTATTATATTATAATTTTTATGATTAGTCAAGAGGAATCGAAAAATATTGTACAAAACAGCTTAAATGCCGCATATTTTTTTAGCGGTATGCACTATTGTACCCTTTTTTAGCGGTTTTTTTGGATTGACGCGGCGCCGGGCAATGTAATCTGCGTGTCAAAGTTTCGCGAAAAAATTTAGAAAATTATTGAAATAAACAGGATAGTGTGGTATAATAAGAGCATCACCGCGCAATTACGGACAGCGGCCTGATGCGGTATTGCCTGAAAAATATATCATCGCGGGAGGTGATTTATGGTTAATTTCGGAAACAGCTGGGATAAGGTTTTAGAGGGAGAGTTTGAAAAGCCCTATTATCTTGAGCTGAGAAAATTTCTCATAAGCGAATACAGAACTCATATCGTTTACCCTGATATGTACGATATTTTCAACGCGATGAAATATACGCCGTATGAAAAGACGCGGGCGGTAATTATAGGGCAGGACCCCTATCATGGAGAGGGTCAGGCTCACGGACTTTGCTTTTCAGTAAAAAAAGGCGTTGCTCCGCCGCCGTCGCTTCAGAACATTTTTAAAGAATTAAAAAACGATACGGGAATAGATAATACTGGAAAGCACGGCGAGCTGACGCGATGGGCGCAGTCGGGAGTGCTTTTGCTGAATGCGGTGCTTACTGTAAGAGGAGGACAGGCAGGTTCTCATAGGGGAAAAGGCTGGGAGATTCTCACTGACCGTATAATTGAAAAATTAAACGAACGTTCCGAGCCTGTAGTATTTCTTCTTTGGGGAGCATACGCGAAGTCTAAAAAAGCGCTTATAAAAGCGCCGCAGCATCTTGTGCTGACAGCTGCCCACCCCAGTCCGCTGTCGGCATATAACGGTTTCTTCGGCTGCCGCCATTTTTCACAGACAAATGAATTTCTTCGCAGCCGCGGACTTCCGGAAATAGACTGGGAAATATGAGAAAAGAAAGGACAATTTATGTATGAAAATCGCATCGCTTTTTGAAAAGAGGACTGTTTTTTCATTTGAGGTTTTTCCGCCTAAAAAGACAAGTCCTATAGAAACGATATATGAAACTCTTGATGAGATAGAAAAGCTTAATCCGGATTTTGTAAGCGTTACTCTCGGAGCCGGAGGAAGCGGAAACGGCGAAAATACTATAGCGGTTGCAAAAAGGCTTAGAGAGAAGCACGGAATCCTGCCAATGGCGCATCTTCCCTGTATTCATTATACAAAAGAGCAGATAGATGTTATACTGGAAGATTTTAAGGCGAACGGGATTGAGAATATTCTTGCGCTGCGCGGAGATATTGTTCCGGATCTTGTCTTGTCGAAGGATTTTAAGCACGCCTGCGACCTTATAGAATATATAAAATTAAAGGGCGATTTTGACATTGCCGCCGCCTGCTACCCTGAGGGACATATGGAAGCTCCTAATATGGACACGGACATAGAATATCTGAAAAGAAAAGCCGACGCAGGAGCAACGCATCTTATTTCCCAGCTGTTTTTTGATAATGACGCGTTTTACAATTTCAGGTGGAGAGCTATGAAAGCAGGGATAAATATTCCTATTGAAGCGGGAATTATGCCTGTTACAAACAGAAAACAGATTGAGAGAATGGTTTCCATGTGCGGAGCGAGTCTGCCAAGGAAGTTCACCCGCATTATTCAGAAATACGAAAACAGTCCCGAGGCGCTTCGCGATGCGGGCATTGCATATGCCATAGATCAGATAGTTGACCTTGCGGCGGAGGGTGTAGACGGAATACATCTTTACACTATGAATAATCCGTATGTTGCCAGGAGAATTTCCGAAGCGGTTTCAGGGATTATAAGAACCGGCTGCAAATGATGAATACAAGGCTTGAGCTTGAAAGGATAGACAGAGCGGAAGCGTTCAGATATATGGGATTTGAAGGTTCGGAGCCGGAAAAGAGCTTTGCGGAACGGGTAGACGCCGTTGAAAGCGAGCTTATAAAAGCAGCTGTTCCCCGCTTTATCTGGAAAGCTGTAAGTCTTTCTGCCGGAGAAAGCGGCGGCTTTATTGCGGGGAATATTGTTCTTACGGGGCAATCCGTATCGGAACATTTTAAAGGCTGTACGGAGGCAGTGCTTATGGCGGCAACGCTGTCCTCAAAAGGAGACATATTCATTGCGAAAGCGCAGGCGCGAAGTATGACGGACGCTCTCATTGCAGACGCGCTTGCAAGTGCCGGTATAGAACAGATATGCAATAAAGCGGAGCGTATAATAGGCAAAGAGCTTGCCGGCAAATATATGACATGGCGGTTCAGTCCCGGATATGGAGATCTTCCTCTTGATTTGCAGGAGGATTTCCTTGACGCGCTTGACGCGCAGAGAAAGATCGGGCTTACCGTAACGGAGTCGTCCGTACTGATACCGACCAAATCAGTGACGGCAATTATCGGCATATCAAAGAATCCTTTGCCAAAAAAGCAGCGGGGCTGCGCTTTTTGCAATATGCGTGACCGATGCCAGTTCAGAAGGAAGGGAGTTCACTGCGGCAATGCTTAAAGAAATGATAAAGAATAAGAGATATATCCGTCTTGACGGCGGTATGGGTACTATGCTGCAAAAGAACGGTATGCCTGCCGGAGCGGTTCCGGAGCTTTACAATATTACAGAGCCGGAGCGTATAATGAAAGTGCACAGGGCATATATAGACGCCGGCTGCGATATTATCTACGCAAATACTTTTGGCGCGAACCGTTTGAAAATGAAAAAAACAGGCAAAACCGCAGAGGAACTTATAAGAGCCGGTATAAAAAACGCGAAGAAAGCCGCTGAGGGTACAGATGTGCTTACAGCTCTTGATATAGGACCTATAGGGCAGCTGCTTGAGCCTTTGGGAACTCTTACTTTTGAGGAGGCCTATGACATCTTTCGCGAGGAGGTTACTGCCGGAGCAGATGCCGACGTTATAGTAATTGAAACCATGACAGATCTCTATGAGGCAAAGGCGGCGCTTCTTGCAGCTAAGGAAAACAGCAGTAAGCCTGTGCTTGTCACTATGACCTTTGAGGAGAGCGGCAGAACTTTTACCGGATGCAGCGCCGCTGCCATGGCAATAACCATGGAAGGTCTTGGAGCTGACGCGATAGGCGTAAACTGTTCTCTGGGACCGAAGGAGCTTTATCCTGTGGCGGAAGAAATCTGTAAATGGACTAATCTTCCTGTTATCATCAAGCCCAATGCCGGACTTCCCGACCCTGTTACAGGTCAGTTTCTTGTAGAGCCGAAGGAATTTGCGGAATCGGTTGCGGATTTTGCAGCTCTTGGAGTAAGAATATTCGGCGGCTGCTGCGGTACTACTCCTGAGCATATGAAAGCCGCTTATGAAAAGCTTGACGGCATGTGCCTTTGCGAGGTGCAGGACAAGGAAATTCCGGCTGCCGTATGTTCCGCAACATCTGTTGTAACCATAACCGAACCGCGTATAATAGGCGAAAGAATAAACCCCACTGGAAAGAAGCGTTTTCAGCAGGCGCTAAGGGAAAACGATATTTCCTATATTTTAGAGCAGGCGCTTCAGCAGACGGAAGCGGGAGCGGATATTCTGGATGTAAATGTAGGTTTGCCGGGAATTGATGAGAAAGATATGATGGTTCGTACAATAAAAGCTCTTCAGTCAGTGGGCGATGTGCCGCTGCAGCTTGATTCTACAGATCCTGAAGTACTGGAAGCCGCGCTGCGTGTTTATAACGGCAAGCCTATAGTAAATTCCGTAAACGGCGAAGAAAAGTCTCTTGAAGCGATTCTGCCGGCTGTAAAAAAATACGGCGCTGCTGTAGTAGGGCTTACCCTTGATGAAAAAGGGATTCCGGCTGAAGCCTGCAGCCGTTTTGCCATAGCTGAGAAAATTCTCAGAAGAGCGCGGGAATCAGGCATACCCAGGAGAGATGTATATATAGACTGCCTTACGCTTACTGTTTCCGCAGAGCAGACAGGGGCGGAAGAAACTCTTACAGCGCTGCGCCGGGTAAAAACCGAGCTGGGACTTAAAACGGTTCTGGGCGTTTCAAATATTTCATTCGGTCTGCCGAACCGTGAAGCTGTAAACAGAACTTTTCTCACAATGGCGCTTCAAAACGGACTTGACCTGCCTATTATAAATCCCAACATAATCTCAATGGCGGAAGCGGTAAGAGCTTATAAAGTGCTGAAATGTTTTGACAAAAATTCCGTGAAATATATAGAAGCATACGGTATGGACAGCGCTCCTGCAAAATCAGCTCCCGTTTCTGATAAAAATGCGGAACCGGATATCGGCTATGCACTGGCGCACGGACTTGCGGAGGAATCCGCTAAAATAACGGAAAAGCTTCTTGATGAGTACGAACCGATGGCTATAATAAACGATATGCTTATTCCTGCCCTTGATAAAGCAGGCGTGCTGTTTGAACAGGGGAAAATATTCCTGCCGCAGCTTATTCTGACAGCAGGCGCGGCGCAGTCGGCGTTCGGCGTTATAAAGGAAAGGCTTGCAAAAACTCAGGCTTCTCCGGTGAGCAAAGGGAAAATCGTACTTGCCACCGTAAAGGGAGATGTTCATGATATAGGCAAGAACATTGTGAAGGTTTTGCTTGAAAATTACGGCTATACGGTAATAGATCTCGGCAAGGACGTGCCGCCTCAGACGGTGGTTGACGCCGCAATAGAGCACAATGTTTCACTGGTAGGGCTTTCAGCGCTTATGACAACTACACTGGGAGCTATGGAAGAAACTATATCTCTTTTGAATAAGCAGCTTCCAGAGTGCAAGACAGTTGTAGGAGGGGCAGTGCTTACGCCTGAATA
>CAZINV010000063.1:0-6150 GCA_964540685.1 uncultured Ruminococcus sp. | reverse complement strand
CAGAACACCCATGGTTCAGTGTGAAGGTTCTTGCCGCGTCTCCAAGAAGTGCAGGCAAAACTTATAAAGAGGCAGTCGGAAAGCGCTGGGCAATGTCTGTTCCAATGCCTGAGTCTATGGAAAATATGATTGTTATGGATGCGCAGGCTGATATTGAAAAGATCGCGGGGATGGTTGATTTTGTATTTTGCGCTGTTGATATGAAGAAAGACGAAATAAAGGCTTTGGAAGAAGCTTATGCAAAAGCTGAGTGTCCGGTTGTATCTAACAACTCTGCACACAGATTCACACCTGATGTTCCAATGGTAGTACCTGAGGTGAATCCGGAGCATATTGAAATTATAAAGAGTCAGAGAAAACGTCTTGGTACGAAGAGGGGCTTTATCGCTGTAAAATCCAACTGCTCTATCCAAAGTTACGTTCCGGCTCTTTCACCGCTGAGAAAATTTGGAATCAAAAACATTTTAGCTTGTACTTATCAGGCAATTTCAGGTGCGGGAAAGACGTTCAATACATGGCCTGAAATGATTGACAATGTAATTCCATTTATCGGCGGTGAAGAGGAAAAGTCAGAACAGGAGCCGCTGAAGGTATGGGGTACTATTAAAAATGGCGAGATTGTTAAGGCTGAAAGTCCTCTTATTACAACTCAATGCCTGCGAGTGCCAATATCGGACGGTCATACGGCAGCTGTATTTGTAAGCTTTGAAAATAAGCCGTCCAAGGAAGAAATACTGAAAATATGGTCGGAATTTGCAGGCGTTCCTCAAGAACTTGAACTCCCCAGCGCACCGAAACAGTTCCTTAACTATTTTGAAGAGGATAACCGTCCGCAGGCAAAGCTTGATCGTATGCTTGAAGGCGGTATGGCTGTATCTATCGGACGTCTTCGTGAGGACACACTGTTTGACTATAAGTTTGTGTGCCTGTCACACAACACACTTAGAGGCGCGGCAGGCGGCGCAGTTCTTCTTGCTGAACTGCTGTCTGCAAAGGGCTATTTTGACAAGGCTTGAAAGCGTAAGTATTACGTTTTATCATAACTGAATCAGGAGGTATTCATGATGAAAAATACAATTTTTACAGGCGCAGGCGTTGCTATAGTAACGCCCATGCTTCCAGATGGCGCTGTTGATTTTGAAGGGCTGAAAAAGATTATAGACTTTCAGATTGACAATGGCACAGATGCAGTCATTATTTGCGGCACAACAGGAGAATCATCTACGCTTGATGACGAAGAGCATCGTGCGGCAATACGCTGTGCAGTTGAGCACACGGCTAACCGTGTTCCTGTTATTGCCGGTACGGGCAGCAACGATACAAAGTATGCTTTAGAGCTTTCTAAGGAAGCGGAAGATCTGGGAGCTGACGCTCTGCTTCTTGTAACGCCTTATTACAACAAGTGTACGCAGAAGGGATTATACCAGCATTATATGCAGATTGCGGACAATGTAAATATCCCTATGATACTTTACAATATTCCAAGCAGAACAGGAGTTTCCATTGAAATTCCAACTATTGAAGCGCTTGGGCAGCATAAGAATATCGCGGCTGTAAAGGAAGCATCGGGCAATATCAGCTTTACAGCTAAGCTTGCAGCAAGATGCGGCGATATTGTTGATATATACAGCGGCAATGATGATATGATTGTCCCCATTATGTCTCTGGGCGGAAAGGGTGTTATTTCCGTACTTTCCAACATTTTGCCCAAGGAAACTCATGATATGTGTCAGTATTGCCTTGACAATAACTTTGCAGAGGCAGCCAGACTCCAACTTGAATATCTGAAGCTTATAAATACTCTCTTTATCGAAGTCAATCCTATTCCGGTAAAGACCGCCATGAATATGATGGGTCTGCCGGCAGGTCCGTGCAGAATGCCTTTATGTGATATGTCAGACGAGCATATCGAGGCTCTGAGAAAGGTTCTCACTGAAAAGGGACTTATCGGCTGATTAAAAAAAGAAAGGATATACCGCATAGTCGGTAAAGGTACAGGATTATGACAAATATTGTAATTTGCGGCGCAAATGGTAAAATGGGTCATACTGTTGCTTCTTGTGTTGAATTAAGAGATGATTGCAGAGTAATTGCCGGTATTGATTCAAATGCAAAAGCTTACAGCGGCTTTCCGATTGTGAAAACACCGTCTGAATTAGCAGAACAGCCGGATGTTATTATTGATTTTTCTAATCCGTCATCATTAAGCCTGCTTCTTGAGTATGGTCTTACTCATAATACAGCGCTTGTACTTGCAACTACAGGATACAGTGATGAACAAATTGCAAGAATCAAAGCTGCGGCTGAACAGATCCCGATTTTTTTCACATTCAATATGTCTCTGGGGATAAATCTTTTAGTACAGCTTGCAAAAACAGCTGCATCTGTACTGGGAGATCAGTTTGACATTGAAGTTGTGGAGAAGCATCACAATCAGAAAATAGATGCGCCAAGCGGTACTGCTATCATGATCGCAAATGCTATAAATGAAAACCGGGGCAATCAGTATCATTATGTATATGACCGCCATGCAAGGCGTATGAAACGTGAAAAATCTGAGATAGGAATGCATTCTATAAGAGGCGGTACTATCGTAGGAGAGCATGATGTTATTTTCGCGGGGCGCGATGAGGTTATAACGCTTTCTCACAGCGCTGCGTCGAAGAGTGTGTTTGCGGTTGGTGCGGTAAACGCGGCTGTATTTATCAAAGGTAAACCGGCAGGAATGTATGACATGGCGCAGCTCATTGAGGCTCAGAAATAAGCTGCCTTAAGGCAACCGCCGTACAATTTATGTTTAAAAAGCGGCTGCTGTATCTCTTATAAAGATACAGCAGCTTTTTTATTATTCTATCTCTGTCCACTGAGTATATGTATAGCTGTTTGTGTTTAGCAGGTCAAATGTATAAAGTTCAGGTACGTAATATCCGATGTAAAGCGCTGTATTGTCGATGACGGAAGTCTCTCCGGCTTCATAGAGCTTTTCTGCTTGCATGATTATAGCATAGAATGTATCCCTGCAAATGCGATACCCTTCAGCAGAAGAAGTTTCATCATCGTTAAAATAATCTGCAGCAGATGAACCGCCTATGGAATAACCGTTCATATTAGCTGCAAGCGTGCTTTCAAGTTCTTCTTCTGTAAGACCATATTCTGGCATAGAAACAAGCTTATCAAATGCTGCCTGGCCATAATAAACTTCATAGCTGCCTTCAAAATATGAACTGTCAATATTTCCGTATTCTTCAAGGCATTTAAAGCTGCCGTCGCTGTTGAGATGAATCTCGCCGCCATTGCTTAATTTAAACTTTTTGCCTGATATCATGTCTTCTGTGCCAATATTGAAAACAGTGGTCTTTGTTACATCGCGAATATCGGTTTCGGGATAATCATCGTCAGGACATTGTGCCGCATAAGTAAGGACAGTATTTTTATCCGGTGCAATAAGCACGTCAATACTGAACAGAGCGTTGCTGCCTGTTATTTCAATTCTTCCTGCGAAACATTCAGTACCGTCTGCTGTTGTAAGAGGAGAAACGCTGCTTTCGCTGCGTATTATTTCATATGAAGAGGAATAGAAATCTACAAGCTCATTAAAGAACTCATCGGGCGTATAGCTGCCGAGTATGGATTCACCTTGCAGCTGGTATACATTCTTTTTATTGGGAGAGGAAAATGTACCCTCATAATCTTCCATAGCGATCCAGTCAGAGGGAACTTCAAATGAAATATCACCTACGGTACAGGTTTGTTTAGCTTTGCTTTCATTGCTTTCCACAGTATCTGAAGCTTCGGATTCTTGAACGATTTCCTCAGAGGTATCTTTAACTGCTTTTTTAAACAATCGGCAGCCCGTAAAAGATACAGCAATAAGAGATGCTGTAATTAAGGCTAAAGCATATTTCATAAAACAATATACATCCTTTCATCAACAATGTGATAAGTATTGTACCATAAATAATCCTATAGTGCAACACATTAAAAAGAAGAAATTACAAATATTTCATTACATTTTCTCAATAAAAAGACCTGCACAAAAAGCTTTCGGCAAAATTGTGCAGGCAAAAAATATTATTCAAATACGCTTTCAATAAGCTTTGAAGCGCCGGGAGGAGTATATCTCCAGCTATTTATATGATTTTCTTCTGTAAAATACTTTATAGGCGGCATCGATCCGTCAGGTTCGAATACGTCAACAATTACAAGTTTCACTTTCATCTTTTCCGGAATCAGTGCTTTTATGTAAACGCTGGCGCATTTCCCTGTTTGTAACTGACCCTGCGGTTCTGCAAGGCCGGCAAGATTTGGGGTAAGTTCAATGAAAACTCCGTAATCTTCAACAGAACGTATAATACCCGCAACGGTTTCTCCTGCGGAAAATAGCGAGGCATTTTCAAGCCACGTTCCAAGAAGTTCTTTATGACTTAAACACAGTTTGCCCATATCGAATCCGGTTACTACGGCACGGATATGCTGTCCTGTACGGAATCTGTCGGAAGGGTGGCTTATTCTTGAAACCGATATTGCGTCAATTGGAATAAGAGAAGGAATACCGCAGCCTGCATCTACAAAGCATCCAAATCTTTCCATATGAGTAATACGCACAGGTATTACGTCTCCGGGGCGCAGCTTTGACAGATAGCTGTTCCAGCACTCTTCCTGTACTAAGCGCCTTGATAAAATAGCTCTAGGCGAACCGTTTTCGTCCTGTTCAATTCGAATTACTCTGAAACATACGGGCTTTCCGGCACGGGCAATAAGTGCAATGTCTCTTGTGGTTCCGTCATTTATGCCGCGGGCACCCTCCTCTCTTGGAATAATTCCCTGCATACAAGGCAGATCTACTATTAAATTATGAGAGCTGTCGCAAACCACAGCACGCGCTTCCAGTACAGTGCCTTTTCTCATGGCGCATAAAATAGCTTCTGTACTTCGGATGGCGGCTAAATTTTCAGCTGTGTGAAGCCTGATTCCCTCTGGTAAATATTCTGTCATTTTTGACCTCCAAAACATTATTTTGATATTTTGTATATCTTATGCGCCTTAAGCGCTGTTTATGACGGTATAACAGGACTTCCGCCCATTTGCAGAAGTATCTGTTCGGCATCGCGGCTCACATTTGCGTCGCATGCGAATTCAACAAAGGACGTCTTGCGCTTTTTGCTTTCCTCTATATCTTCAAAGTTATATTCGGTTTCTACAAGAGCTGTAATATAGTTCATTGATGTAACAGCTGTTGGAAGGAGCGTAAAATGCATTTCGTGCGGCTCATCAGTAATCATTACGCTTTCAGGATTCATTGGATAAACATGTATTCCCTTTATAGACGGTATTTTTTTATTTAGTTCGATGGCGGCCTTTTCGGCGAAATCCAGTGTTTCAAATTCCGACTTTATGATTCTTTTCATGTTTGGTATTTCCTTTCTGCTTGTTTTGATATATCTTTTGAAAAATGAGATAAAATATACTTGTACTTTTTCTTGAAAATACGGTGGCAAAAGATGTATAAACATATAAAAATCGATTGCTTTAAAAATTAGAACAAATGAATGTAAAATAGTATGGTGAAAATATAGCCATATGTAAATAAACTGCATAATATTTAAGCAAAGTTTGTCAAATCCCTTGAAAATAAGGATAAAATGTGTTATAATGTACTAAGTTGAAGATTGCGGGAGAAAGGGTCAAGTGCTTATATGGCTGAAAAACGAATCAAAGTGCGCGATAGCGCACAGATGCAGGAAATATGCGGAAGTTTTGACGAAAATATAAAAACTCTTGAAAGACTGTATGAGGTATCTCTTATATGCCGGGGAGAAGAAATCAAAATTGTTGGAGATGAAAAAGCGGCTGTAAATGCTGAAAGGGCATTGCATGTAATGATTCACATGTTAAATACAGGACAGATTGTAAACTCGCAGACTGTAAGATATGCAGCTGCTATGATCGATGACGGAGAGGTCAATGAAATAGAGGCTTTTACGGAGGACGGAGTTTGCCTTACTGCCGCCGGAAAAGTTGTGAGAGCAAAAACAGTGGGTCAGAAAAAATATGTTGACGCAATAAAAAACAATACTATAGTATTTGGCATAGGGCCTGCCGGCACCGGCAAAACTTATCTTGCAGTTGCGATGGCGGTAAAGGCGTTTA
>CAZINV010000062.1:0-6193 GCA_964540685.1 uncultured Ruminococcus sp. | reverse complement strand
TCTCCTTTCAGAAGCGGCTTATCTTTTGCAAAACTTCTTCAAAATAAGGCGGCAATGGACTTGTAAATTCCATATATTCCTTAGTAGTCGGATGTATAAAGCCAATTTTTCCTGCATGAAGGCACTGCCCTTCTATACCGCTAAAAGGTTTACCATAAATTTCATCTCCAAGTATAGGATGTCCTATGCTAGAAAGATGAACACGTATCTGATGAGTGCGCCCTGTTTCGAGTCTAAGTCTTAAATGTGAGTAGCCTCTGTACTCAGCCACAACATCGTAATGAGTAACTGCAGGTTTACTATTTTTTGATGTAACAGCCATTTTTTTTCTGTCTATAGGGTGACGTCCGATAGGAGCATCTATTTTTCCGCTTTGATCTTTCATGTGGCCTATACACACAGCCTGATATTCTCTTGTAAATGTATGCGCTTCTATCTGAGAAGAAAGTCTGATATGAGCTGTATCGTTTTTTGCAACCATAAGGAGTCCGCTTGTATACTTATCTATTCTATGAACAATACCGGGTCTTATAACTCCATTTATCCCTGAAAGACTGCTGCCGCAGTGATACAAAAGCGCATGAACCAATGTACCGGTATAATTTCCTGGAGCCGGGTGAACTACCATACCCTTTGGCTTATTAACGACCAAAATGTCATTATCCTCATATACAATATCAAGAGGTATATTTTCAGGTATAAGTTCAAGCGGTGCAGGATCAGGAATTTCAATAGTAACGATTTTTCCGGATATAGCCTTGGCATTCTTAGAAACAGGCTTTCCATCAACCAATATTTTTTCTTCCTTAATACGTGCCTGTATAACAGAACGCGTAAGAGGAATCTCATCTTGCAAAGACAGCCATTTATCAAGGCGCTCACCTGAAGCTTCATTTGGAATTGTGATGGTAATCAGATCAGACATTTTCTTTTTGTTCCTCTTTCGGCTTTTTTTTATTTAAATCCGATTTTGAATCATCAAATAATATATAAATAATAAAAAGTACTATACCTATAACCACACAGCAATCCGCAAAATTGAATATTGCAAAGTTAAAAAGCTTCACTTCAAGATAATCTACAACAAGACCGCCTCGGAACAATCTGTCTATAAGATTTCCTATTCCTCCTGCAAGAATCAAAGTGAGACTGATATTCAGTAGTTTGGAAGCTTTTCTGTAGTGAATAAGTCCCCACAAACAAATTAAAAGCATAATACTTACTATTCCAACTAGAAACCACCGCATTCCCGCAAAACTGCCAAATACAGCGCCGCTGTTTTCAAGATAAGTAAGATCAAGTATTTCAAAATCACCTATATGCAGAAACGGAATAGTTCCCTTTTCCTGCAAAACGCCAACTGCCCAAAGTTTTATCAATTGATCAGCACCAACTAAAATTGCAATGGCGACGAGAGAAAAAATAAGCAAGTCAAGCTCCTTTCTCGTTTAAAATTACAGCCTGCCGCAAAACGACAGGCGTAATTCTTTTTATTTCTCAATTACACCGGCACATCGTGCACAAAGTGTTGGATGAGAAGCATTTGTACCTACAGTTGTGGAATAAATCCAGCATCGTTCGCACTTTTTACCTTCAGCTTTAGTTACAGTATATACAGATTCCGAACTGTCAGAACGAATAACCTTTACAGAAGAAACAATAAGCACAGTCTCAAGAAGTTTCTGATTAGCATACAGTATATTATATGACGCATCATCAGGCGCTGCAATTGTAACGGCAGCCTCAAGAGATTTTCCGATAAGTTTTTCGTTGCGCTTTTCTTCCAGAACTTTATTCACATCCATACGCGTCTGATAAATAAGTTCCCACTTGGCGATAAACTCATTGGTTTCGGTAAGCCCTGACTTGCAAGGCATATCATTCAAAAATACGCTGTCTGTATTATCGGCAGCAGAATGAGGCATATAGCTCCAGATTTCTTCAGCAGTAAAGGAAAGAATCGGTGCGATCATACGCGTAACAGCGCTAAGAATACGATACATCGCAGTCTGTGCTGCGCGTCTTGCTGCAGATTTAACAGGTTCGCAGTATAATCTATCCTTTATTATGTCAAGATAAAAGTTGGACATATCAATTGTACAGAAATTATGAATACTGTGAAATACAACATGAAAATCAAAAGAGCTATAACCTTTTTCAACCTTATCAATAAGTGCATCGAGTTTCATAAGCGCCCAGCGGTCAATTTCCTGAAGTTCATCATCTGCAACAGAATCAGTATCTGGATTAAATCCATCGCAATTTCTAAGATTGCCAAGAATATAACGCGCAGTATTTCTTATCTTTTTATAAGCGTCAGAGAGCTGCTTCAAAATCTCCGGAGAAATTCTTATATCGGAATGATAGTCAGAAGATGCTACCCACAGCCTAAGAATATCTGCACCATACTGATTTATAATTTCATCAGGCATAATCCCGTTGCCAAGAGACTTAGACATTTTCCTGCCTTCTCCATCAACTACCCAGCCATGAGTACATACAGCCTTGTAAGGTGCAGTGCCTCTGTATACAACAGATGTAAGAAGTGATGACTGAAACCAGCCTCTGTATTGATCAGCACCTTCAAGATAAAGATCAGCAGGGCATTGGAGACAATCATATTGCTCCATAACAGCGCTATGTGAAACACCGCTGTCGAACCATACATCCATAATGTCATATTCTTTGTTAAATCTGCCGCATCCGCATTCGCACTTTACATCAGGCGAAATAAATTCATTTGCTTCTTTTGTCCACCATGCATCAGCGCCTTCCCTGCGGAAAAGATCAGCTATATTCTTAATTGTTGTATCATTTACAATAGGTTTGCCGCAGTCTGCACAATAAACAATTGGAATAGGAACACCCCAAGTACGCTGACGTGAAATGCACCAGTCGCTTCTATCACGCACCATTCCTTTAATACGTTCTTCTCCCCAACCGGGTATCCACTCAACATCTTCAATAGCTTTAATAGCCTCATCTTTAAAATCATTTACAGAACAAAACCACTGTTCAGTTGCACGGTAAATAATAGGCTGATGGCATCTCCAACAATGAGGATACTGGTGAACAATTTTTTCAGTAGCAAGCATTGCGCCAAGTTCAGTAAGCCGCTTTGCAATAGCTTTGTTAGCCGCATCGGTATCTAGCCCTGCAAACTCTCCTGCTTCCTCAGTCTGCAATCCTTTGGAATCAACGCATACTATAATGCCTATATCGTCATAATTCTTGCAAACTTCAAAGTCCTCAACGCCATACCCCGGAGCAGTATGAACACAGCCTGTACCGCTTTCAAGTGTTACATGATCTCCAACGATAACCTTTGAGGTTCTATCATAAAGCGGATGCTTTGTAATAATATTTTCAAGCTCATGTCCCAAAAATGAACCTACCGTTTCATATTCAGTAATACCGGCAGCTTTCATTACCTCAGGCACAAGTTCAAGAGCCATACAATAATATTCATCGCCAGCTTTAACAAGAGTGTATTCATATTCAGATCCGACACATATAGCAAGATTGCCAGGTATCGTCCATGTAGTAGTAGTCCATATTACAAAAAAGATCTTTTCAAGCGGAATATTCAAGCTGCTGAATACTCCCTTATCATCCATAACACCAAACTTAACGTAGATAGAATAGCACGGATCGTTTTCATATTCGATCTCTGCCTCTGCAAGAGCGGTATTGCAATCAGGGCACCAGTATACCGGTTTAAGTCCTTTATAAATATAACCTCTTTTTGCCATTTCACCGAATACTTCAACTTGACGAGCTTCATATTCAGGTTTAAGAGTAAGATACGGATCGCAGTAATGACCAAGACTTCCGAGTCTTTTGAACTGGTTCATCTGATTTTTAACATGCGTCATAGCAAAATCTTTACAATGGCGACGAAGTTCTATCGGAGAGATAGCATTTTTATCAGCGCCATTTGCCTTGAGAGCTTTAAGCTCAATGGGCAAACCATGCGTATCCCAGCCCGGAACATAAGGTGCACAGTAACCGCTCATATTCTTTTGCTTTATAATGAAATCCTTCAAAGTCTTATTAAGAGCAGTCCCAAGATGTATTTCACCGTTTGCATAGGGCGGACCATCATGAAGTATAAACTTCGGCTTTCCCTCGTTCCGTTTAATCATCTTTTCATAGAGGTCGGATTCTTCCCATTTTTTAAGAATATCCGGTTCTCTTTTCGGCAAATTTCCACGCATAGGGAAATCTGTCTTCGGTAAATTTAAGGTCGTGTTATAGTCCTGTTCCATATCAAATTAGTTTCTCGCAAATGCGAAAAGCCCTCCTTTCCATCAAATATTTTCTTATTCTTCACTATCTGAAGAGTCAAGGCTGCGCTCATATGCGCCTTGTATAGTCTTTGCAGAAAACTGTGAAGATGCAAAAGGGTCGCTCTTTGACGGAGCAGATTTTATTTTTTCCTCTTCATTTTTTGTCATTTCAGAAGTAACTGATGCACTATAGCTGTAGTCGGAAGCAAAATCAAGATCATCTTCTTCCGGCATTGCTGACAATACCTCCAGATGTTCTCTGTACATATCAAATAAAGCTTTCTTGAAATCTGCAACCTCCTTTCTTGCATCAGCAAGCTGTTCATGAGCAGCTGCAACTTCTTCCTGATTTTTTTTCAGAAGAGCATCGTGCTGTATGGTAACCTCATCCATCATTTCGTCAGCTTTTCTCTTAGCCTCCGCAATAATCTCATCAGCACGTTCATTAGCTTCAGCTATTATCTGATGTCCCTGACGCTGCGCACCCAAAAGCGCATCTTTAAGAGCGTCTTCATCACGCATATACTCACGAACTTTGTCAGCCAAAACCTGTATTTTATTATTGCTGTCTTCAAGCTCCTGCTGATTCAGCTCAAGCTCATGCTCCAATTGTGTGAGAAATTCGTCAATATCCTCCTGCTTGTATCCAAAAGCAGCTTTTTCAAATCGAAGTTCATGAATATCGTTTGCTGTAATCATAATTTATCCGCCTTTCAATTATATTGTTCAATCAATATATGAAGTCTCCCTTTTTTGGAAAGACCTTTTACTGTTTTTAGTCTGAATTTTCCATAGCCTCGTACTACAAATGTATCTCCCTCACCTATCATCAATGACGGCGAAGTAACCTCTGCATAATTCATTTCAATACGTCTTTGCGAGAGAAGTTTCACGGTTTTTTCACGGCTTTCTCTTATCGCAATAGCCGCCACCGAATCAATTCTCAGTGACTGAACAGTTCCTCTGATTTCCCGGAAATTCTGATGCGATGGCATATCAAAAGGTTCAGCATCTGTAACTCTGACACCGCATCCTCCTATTTTGGTAAGTTGCTTGAGTACCGGGGCAACAGCTTCGGTTGCAATGCATTGAGTTTTGCAGTTGCCTACAACTATATCGCCTACCGTTTCCCTTTGAATACCGCAAGACATAAACGTACCAAGAAAGTCTCTGTGTGTAAGCTTAACCATATTCACATATTTGTACGTTATGCAAACAATTGGTACAATTTCATCATTATATTCCATCCATTCAGGATAAACACAGCATATTCTGCGCCGTGCGTCATTATATCCTCCCCACAGTCTGACTTTTACGTCAGACCGTCCGAGGAATGCCTTTTCAATAATAAACGCTTGTCGTTCGTCCAAAAAACGTGAATAGCAAACTTTGCAGCTCCGTATCGCATGTTTAGCAAGATCGTCTAAATGAGCGATCAAGACACGATCGTCTTCCGAATCCAAAAGATTCATAATCAGCCCATGATACCTGCACTGGATTCATCACTTGCTGTATAAGATTTACCAAGTTCATTTACCAATTGATCAACTAAACCGACATCGTGGGGAGTAACTATATATGTCTGATTTGCAATGGGTTTAAGATTGCCATTCATGGCATATGCCACACCAATAAGAAAATCAATAATTCTTCTTCTTGTTTGCTCTGATGCTTCTTCGAGAACCAAAACTACTGTTCTTCCATTCATCAAATGATCAGCTATTTTCTTTGCGTCAGTATATTCAGTAGGCTTTACCAGAATTACCTGGAGAGTAGGAGATGAGGAAAAGCTTGGACGTGAAGCCGATGCAGCCGTTGCAGACTTAACTGTATTTGAATAGGAGGAATAAGAACCGTTTCCAGAACTTTGTTCATGCTTCGGTGAATAACTGCTGCGTGATGAT
>CAZINV010000061.1:0-6250 GCA_964540685.1 uncultured Ruminococcus sp. | reverse complement strand
TATAGTTATTCTCAATGATAATGAAATGTCCATTTCCAAAAATGTAGGTTCTCTGGCAAAATATCTTTCCTCCATACGCGGAACAGAAAACTATGTAAAAACAAAAAAGCGTGTTGAGAAAAAACTTACAAGCAGTGCAATAGGTGTTCCGGTTGCCAAATTCATAAAGAATTCAAAGGATGTATTCAAAGATACAGTTCTCGGCTCTTCAACAATGTTTGAAGACTTGGGATTTGTATATTTAGGACCTGTTGACGGTCATAATATAGAGGAGCTTGACGAGGTTTTGCTTGCAGCAAAAAGCTATGAATGTCCGGTTCTTGTTCATGTTAATACAGTGAAGGGAAGAGGATATAAGCCGTCTGAGAATAATCCGGGAGAATATCATGGCGTATCAAAATTTGATATTGAAACGGGAAATCCGGAAGCAGCTTGTGAAGACACATTTTCTGATATGTTTGGCAAATTTTTGGTACAGGCAGCCCGTAAGGATGCATCTCTCTGTGCAATAACGGCTGCAATGGAGCATGGTACTGGACTTCATTATTTTGCGAGAGCCTTTCCTAGAAGATATTTTGATGTAGGAATTGCAGAACAGCACGCTGTTACATTTGCAGCATCTATTTCAAAGCAGGGCTTTTTACCCGTATTTGCAGTATACTCTTCATTTTTACAAAGAGCATACGATCAGTTGATGCATGATGTTGCAATAAGCGGAGCTCATGTAGTACTGGGTATTGACCGCGCAGGTGTTGTGGGGGAAGACGGCGAAACACATCATGGCATGTTTGACGTAAACTATATAAGCACTATTCCCGGTGCTGTTATATATTCCCCATCCTGTTATGATGAACTTTATATATGTATGAAAAGAGCTATGTATGAAGATACAGGGCTTGCCTGTGTTCGTTATCCGAGAGGATCGGATCATACGGAATTTGACAAGACAGCTCTAAATTCTGATTATACTCATATTGCCGGAAAGAAAACTGATATGCTTCTTATATCATATGGAAGAATATATGATAATCTTTTCAAAGCCCATAAAATGGCAGAGGAATATGGAATAAACTGCGATATACTGAAGCTTACAAGAATCTTTCCAATTGATAAGATGGTAGTAAATATTGCAGAGTCATATGATAAAATAATTTTTTTTGAAGAGGCATATGATATGGGAAGTATTTCCCAGCAGCTTGGCGCTATTCTTATGGAAAACGGCTACAAGGGAAGCTATAAACGTATAGTTGCAAAAGGATTTATAAAACAAGCTTCAATACTGTCTCAGCTTGAACAGCTTGGCTTGAGTAAAGAGGAAATGTTCAGAATTATAAAGGAAGAATCTGTTAGAAAGGAAACGTCAGATGGCAAGGCTTGATATGGAGCTTGTTGAAAGAGGTATAGCTGCAAGCCGTGCAAGAGCGCAGGAACTTATCAAAGCAGGTCAGATAAAACTTGAAGGAATTACCTGTATAAAGCCATCGAAGCAGGTGAATGTAAACTCTGTTATAACAATGGAAGGCGAAGGTCTTGCCTATGTTGGCAGAGGCGGCTTGAAACTTGAAAGAGCCTTGGAGCTGTGCAGCATAGATTTGAAAGGAAAAATCTGCATGGATGTAGGAGCGTCAACAGGCGGCTTTACTGATTGTATGCTGCAAAAAGGCGCTGAAAAGGTATATGCAGTTGATGTGGGTCACGGGCAGCTTGCCGAAAAACTGCGCAAAGATTGCCGCATTGTGAACCTTGAAGGTACTGATATAAGAACTCTTGACGTTCAGCTGGTTCAGGAGCCTGTAGATTTTATCTCTGTTGATGTTTCGTTTATTTCTCTTAGATTGATATTGCCGCATATGAAACGCTTTCTTAGGAAAGGCAGTATGGCTGCAGTTCTTATAAAGCCTCAGTTTGAAGCAGGAAAAGAAAACATAGGCAAGAATGGTTTGGTAAAATCACGCAAAGTACATATGGACGTACTTGTGAGAATAACGAAAGAGTTTGTCAGAAACGGATTTTCTCTTATTGCACTCTGTCCGTCACCTGTAAAAGGAGGCTCGGGCAATATAGAATATTTAGCAGTTATATCAAATGCCTGTAATACTTATAATGGGATTGATTTAAAAGCCGTATTGGACGAAGCCTTTTCACTGAAATAAATACAAGGAGTACAAAAATTTGAAAGCTGTTATTTTTCCAAATCTGCAAAAGGTAAATGCGCTTTCCTGCGCACGCAATGTTTGCGATACCTTAAACAGCAACGGTTTTGAGGTGATTTCTGATCCTCAGCTTCGTGCGCTTTTTTATGATAAATTATTTTTACAATATGCTCCATTTGAGGAATCTGTAAAGGAAGCTGATTTTGCCGTTGCAATAGGCGGTGACGGAACAATTCTTCGTTGTGCAAAGGCACTCATAGGCTATGAAGCAAAACTTCTCGGCATAAATACAGGCAGACTTGGCTTTATGGCGTCTATCGAGCCTGCACAGCTTCATGAATTGGCAAGATTGAAAACAGGCGATTATCGTGTTTCAAAGCGTATGATGCTCTGCGGTGATCTTACCGACGAAAAAGGCTATACATTTCAGCATTTCACAGCCCTTAACGATATAGTTCTCGGACGTCAATTTGCGCGAGTCGTTGATTTTTCTGTGTACAGAAACGAAGTGCTGCTTGGAAAATATCGTGCTGACGGAGCTATATTTAGTACGCCTACCGGTTCAACCGCTTATGCGCTTTCAGCAGGGGGCTGTGTAATAGAGCCCGAATTTTCATGTATAGGATTTACTCTTGTGTGTCCCCATTCTCTTGCTTCAAGACCAATATTGTTTTCACCGGAAAGCAGGCTGTGTGTAAGACTTTCTGTTCATGATGGCAGCGATGTCTATATTTCGTCTGATGGCGAAACGCCTGTGCCATTTGATTCCGAAAGTCATCTGACAATATATCGTTCAGAGCATACTATAAAGTTAGTAGATATGAGCGGCAATACATTTTTTGATTCACTTAACCGTAAGATAACACATTCACTGAAAGAAAGCGGCAGCCCTGAAAGCAGCGGAGGGTTTATATGAAAAAAGAAAGACATGCTATGATTCTTCGTATAATATCAGATAATGAAATCCATACTCAGGATGAACTTCAAGAGCTGCTTGAAGAATACGGCGTAAAAGTAACCCAAGCGACTCTTTCAAGAGATATGCATGAGCTTCGCCTTACAAAGCAGCATGTAGGAGATACAGTGCGTTATGTAAAACACGACGCGCCAGCCGCAATGGATGGAATTATTAAAGAGTCGATTCTCGGCGCTGACTTTGCAGGACATATGATTGTAATACATTGCCGTTCCGGTATGGCTCAGGCTGCATGTGCTGCTTTTGACGCTATGAAAAAAGACGGGGTAGTAGGAACCATTGCCGGAGATGACACTGTTTTTGTGCTGATGCGTGAAGAAAAACAGGCTGAGAAACTTGCACTGCAATTCCGAATCGGAAATATTTCCGATACAGATTAAGAAATCGAGGCGTTTGTATGCTTACAGAAATTTATATTGAAAATCTTGCTGTTATTGAAAAGGCACGTATCCCGCTTTGCCGCAATTTCAATGTATTTACAGGCGAAACGGGTGCAGGTAAGTCTATACTAATACATGGTATTAACGCTGTTTTAGGTCAGCGCGTTACAAGGGATATAGTGCGCACAGGCTGTGATAAAGCGGTTATTTCCGCTCTGTTTCAGAATATTGACGGCAACGTAAAAGAAGTGCTTTCTGAACTTGGAATAGAAGCTGAAGATGAGCTTTTGCTTACCCGTGAAATAATGGCGGATGGCGGAAGTACAGCAAGGATAAATCACAAGACTGCTACGGCAAGTGCTCTCAGACGTCTTGGAGATGTACTTATTGATATACACGGTCAACATGATACCCAGATTCTTATGTCGTCTGACAGGCATATGGACATGATAGATCGCTTTGGCGGTGACGATTCCCTTTTGCTTGCCTATCAGGAAAGCTTTAGAATTCTTCAGAAAAAGGCCAAAAAGCTAAGTGCTCTTGTAAAGCAGGCTAATGAGCAGAAGAAAAAATCAGAATTTCTGACATCTATTGTTTCAGATGTTGAAGCTATTGGACTTAAAATGGGTGAAGAAGATGAAATTGAAAATGCTCTTGAACGCCTTATGCAATCAGAAAGTATTATTAATGCACTAAGGTCTGCGGCGGCCGCTATAGATAATGATGACTCTTCGGATGCCATAAGTCTTATACGTAATGCGGAAAATTCGGTTGATTCTCAGGCTGAATATATTCTTGAGGCTGAAAGCCTTGTGAAAAGACTTAAAACTACTGAGCTGGAGCTTCGCGATATATCAGAGACTATGAGAGAAATTGCTGATAATATGGAACTTGATGAAGTAAAACTTGCAAAGCTTCAAAGCAGAAGCAATGCAATAAGAGAACTTACACGAGCCTATGTATGTACGGGTGATGAGCTTGTAAAGCGGTGTATGGATGCAAAGGAAGAACTTAAAAATATGCAAAGCAACGCTAAAGAAATAGAACAGCTCAGACGTGAAAAAGCAGAACTTTTGACAGAAGTTTCCGGCAGAGCAAAGGCACTCAGCAATTACAGAATCAAAACTGCTGAAAGATTTACGAAATCTGTATCGGATCAGCTTCAGTTTCTTGATATGCCCGGAGTACGGCTTGAAGTATCTCATAGCATAGGAAAGCTTACATTGCAGGGAATGGACAGAATGGAACTTATGATTTCTGCAAATAAGGGAGAGACTTTGAAACCCCTTGCTAAAATAGCGTCAGGAGGCGAGCTTTCAAGAATAATGCTTGCAATTAAATGCGTAATTGCAGATAAGGATAGTATTCCTACTATGATATTTGACGAGATAGACACAGGCGTAAGCGGACGTGCGGCTCAGAAGATAGGCATAAAGCTAAGTGAGCTTGGCAATGTGAGACAGGTTTTGTGTGTTACCCATCTTTCGCAGATAGCTATTATGGCAGAACATCATTTGAAGATTGAAAAGCAACAAGAAAATAATCGTACTTCCACAAAAGTAACATCTCTTGATTTTGAAGGCAGAGTACGTGAAATAGGACGTATAATGTGCGGAGAGCCGCCAAGCGAGCTTATTTTGGAAAGCGCAAGAGAGGAGCTTCTAAGGGAGCATCCGCAGTTTGCTAAGGAGAATAGAAATTGAGACTAGGATTCAGAAGAGGATTTATTCATGGAATACCAATAGCTTTTGGATATTTTTCTGTGTCATTTGGATTTGGTATAATGGCTGTTCGTGCAGGACTTACGGTAATAGAGGCAGTTTGTATATCTATGACAAGTCTCACTTCCGCAGGTCAGGCTGCCGGCGTTGGCGTCATAGCGGCGTGCGGTACATATGTAGAGATGGCAGTTACGCAGTTTGTTATAAATATACGTTATTCGCTTATGGGTCTTTCACTTTCGCAAAAGCTTGACTGCTCGTTTAATACTTTTCACAGGCTTATAGCTTCATTTGGAATAACAGATGAAATTTTTGCTGTCGCGTCAGCGCAGACATCAAAGATTACTCCAAGGTATATGTATGGACTTATTTCAATAGCGTTTATAGGGTGGAGCGGCGGAACACTTCTAGGTGCTGCTGCAGGAAATATTCTGCCGAAATTTATAACTGATGCTATGGGAATAGTGCTTTACGGAATGTTTATTGCAATAATAATTCCTGCAGCAAAGAAAAATAAGAAAATACTTTTTGTCGCGGCAACAGCAGCTATATGCAGTGCTATTTTATATTATGCCGTACCTTCACTTTCAAGCGGATTTGCCATTATAATCAGTTCGATAATTGCTGCCGCTGCCGCTGCTGTTTTATTTCCTGCTGCCGGCGAGGAGGTAAAGGCATGAGTATAGTTATATATATTGCGATTATGGCGGCAGTTACATATCTTGTGCGAATGATACCGTTTACACTTATAAGGAAAAAGATTACATCAAAATTTCTTAGAAATTTTTTATATTATATTAATAATAATACCGCCGCTATGTGTTTGCGCATGAAAAACGTAAAACGCATGTTTTCTCAACCGTATTTTATGGTATCACACCGCTTGACTTTCGTCAAGTTCCTTGCGTAAATATTTTTTCCAGCGGGCTATCCAAAATCCCACCGCGATTATCATGCTCAAGCTCCAGCCGATCGCCCACGCCCAGCATACTCCAGAAAAACCCCAGCCTATGCCCGTAA
>CAZINV010000060.1:0-6273 GCA_964540685.1 uncultured Ruminococcus sp. | reverse complement strand
GGAATGTGTTGTATTCATGGGCGAAGAAGATACAAAGCGTCAGGCACTAAACGTTTACAGAATGGAGCTTTTAGGAGCAACGGTTATTCCCGTAAAAACAGGAACGGCAACTCTTAAAGACGCAGTTTCCGAAGCAATGAGGGAATGGACTTCCCGCATTGACGACACGCATTATTGTCTTGGTTCTGTTATGGGTCCGCACCCGTTTCCCACTATCGTACGTGACTTCCAAGCGATTATATCAAAGGAAATCAAGGCTCAGCTGATGGAAAAGGAAAATCGTCTTCCTGATGCAGTAATTGCATGTGTAGGCGGCGGCTCTAACGCCATAGGAAGCTTCTATCATTTTATTGATGATAAAGATGTAAAACTCATAGGCTGCGAAGCTGCCGGAAGAGGAATAGACACATTTGAAACTGCTGCAACAGTAAATACTGGCAGAGTCGGCATATTCCATGGAATGAAATCATATTTTTGTCAAGATAAATTCGGGCAGATAGCTCCGGTCTATTCAATATCCGCAGGACTTGATTACCCGGGAGTAGGTCCAGAGCATGCATATCTCCATGACATCGGCAGAGCTGAATATGTCCCGATAACAGATGATGAAGCCGTAAATGCATTTGAATTTTTGTCCAGAACTGAGGGAATCATTCCTGCAATAGAAAGCTCGCACGCCGTTGCACACGCTATGAAAATAGCTCCGCATATGGATAAAGATAAGATAATAGTAATTACAATTTCAGGCAGAGGCGATAAAGATTGCGCGGCTATTGCAAGATACAGAGGAGTTGACATAAATGAGTAATATAAAAAAAGCATTTGAAAATGGAAAAGCATTTATACCATTTATAACATGCGGCGACCCTGACCTTGAAACTACGGAAAAAGTAGTAAAAGCAGCAGTGGAAAACGGCGCAGACCTTATTGAACTTGGCATTCCGTTTTCTGATCCAACAGCAGAAGGTCCGGTAATTCAGGGAGCAAATATTCGCGCTCTTGCAGGAGGAGTTACAACAGATAAGATATTTGACTTCGTACGCACACTGCGTAAGACCGTAAAAATACCTCTTGTTTTCATGACCTATGCAAATGTAGTTTTCTCTTACGACGCGGAAAAATTCATAAGCACCTGTGCAGAAATAGGCATTGACGGCATTATACTTCCAGATCTGCCATTTGAAGAAAAGGATGAGTTTGAGCCAATCTGCGAAAAATACGGAGTGGATTTAATTTCTCTTATAGCTCCGACATCAAACCAGCGCATTGCAATGATAGCAAAGGAGGCAAAGGGATTTTTATACATTGTATCAAGCCTTGGCGTTACAGGTACTAGAAGTAAAATCACAACTGATATTGGTTCTATTGTAAAAGTAGTACGTGAAAATACAGATGTGCCATGCGCTGTAGGCTTCGGAATATCAAATCCTGAACAGGCACAGAAAATGGCATCCCTGTCAGACGGAGTTATCGTTGGTTCAGCAATAATAAAAATTCTGGAAAAGCACGGTAAATATGCAGCAGATCCTATAGGAGAATATATAAAAGAAATGAAGGACGCTGTTTCAAAAGCCTGAATATATATAGCAAAAGGCTGCCTATTATTAAGGGCAGCCTTTACTATATTTTTATATTTATCACTGATAACCGGATGGACGCCGCTGCCTTAATTGCGAGGCAGCGGCGAATAAGTTATACTATTTCAACCTGTTAATAATTTATACCTTACGTGTATAATCAGGCAGAAGAATCGGAGAAATCTTGTCATTCTTAATGCCGGCTTCCTCTTTCATCTTCTCAAATGCATCAACATGGTCAAGATTCATCTTGCCAACAGTAACGCCTGCCGCCTTCTTTGCAGCATAAATACCGGCATTTCTGCCGAATACAATAACATCAAGAAGAGAGTTGCCCATCAATCTGTTTCTGCCGTGAACGCCGCCTGCTGCTTCTCCTGCAACGAACAAATTAGGAACGCAGGTTTCACTTGTTTCATTAACATCAACACCGCCGTTCTGATAGTGCAAAGTTGGATAAACAATTATAGGCTGCTTACGAATATCAATACCGTATTTACCGAACATTCTCATCATAGCAGGAATTCTCTTTTCAATTGTGCCTTCACCGTTTTTTAGCTCAATCATCGGAGTATCAAGCCATACTCCCTGACCTTCAGGAGTTTTGACATAGTTGCCTCTATTGCACTCGCGAATAATAGATGCGGCAGCCACGTCTCTTGTTTCCAAAGGATGCATAAATACTTCACCATTAACGTTGACAAGCTTTGCACCCAAAGAGCGAACCTTTTCTGTAACCAAAGCTCCGAAGATCTGTTCCGGGAACGCTGCGCCTGTCGGATGATACTGTAGAGTATCCTGATACAACAGCTTAGCGCCTGCTCTGTACGCCAGAACCAAACCGTCAGCAGTGGCACCATAATGGTTAGATGTAGGAAATCCCTGATAATGCATTCTGCCGGCGCCGCCTGTAGCGATAATTGTAGTTTTAGCTTTTGCAACAAGAATCTCGCCTGTTTCCATATTCTTTAGAACAGCACCGGCGCACTGCCCCTTGTCATCCTTTATAAGCTCAATTGCAGATGTAAAATCTACTACCGGAATCTTACGATTGAAAACCTCGTCACGGAGAGTTCTCATGATTTCAGCACCGGAATAGTCCTTGGCAGCATGCATTCTCTTTCTGGAAGTACCGCCGCCGTGAGTTGTGATCATATCGCCCTGAGGAGTTTTGTCAAATTCAACACCCAGTTCACTGAGCCATTTAATACAATATGGAGCGTCAGTAACAAGCTTATATACCAGTTCCTTTTTAGCAGCGAAATGACCGCCTCCGTAAGCATCGAGGAAGTGCTGCGCCGGACTGTCATTCGGCTTATCAGCAGCTTGAATTCCTCCCTCAGCCATCATTGTGTTAGCATCGCCTACTCTAAGCTTTGTGACAATCATAACCTTCTGCCCTGCATTATCAGCTTCGATAGCAGCAGAGCAGCCTGCACCGCCGCCGCCTATAATCAAAACGTCAGTTTCATAATCAGGACATGACAAATCGGGTTTGCAGCTTAAAAGACTTGACTTGCCTTCCAGAATATCGATAAGTTCGAGCGGTGCGGGCTGACCCTTGTTAGGTCCGATATCAATTGTGCCAAACTGATCCTTACGATAGTCAGGATGATATGTTTTGAGAAGCTCATCCTTCTCTTCAGCAGTCATTCTTCTCGGCTCCATGGCTGCATTTGCTTCTCTTGCAGCTTCAACTTTCTTTATGGATTCAAGCATTTCCTGTGTATACATCTTAGCCTTCCCCCTTATTTCTCAATTTCACGTGTGTTGTACTTTTCACGTACAGCAGCGTCATCAAGAGCCATCATTGCTCTGATAGCGTCTTCGCACTGACCGTTTGTGATTTCTTCTACACGTTCGTTAAGGTGCTTGCATTCCGGAGCTATGTATTTGCCGTTAAGTCTTCTTGCCAGCATAGCAACCTGCGGATGAGAAATACCGGCAGGACAGCGGGTAGAACAGCAGCCGCACATTACACAGTCAAATGACTCTTCCGCGCATTTTTCATATTCGCCTCTTTGAGCATATGCGATATACTGCATAACGTTCAGCTCTTGTGTACAGGCATTTGTACAGGAATTGCAGCCAATACAAGAATATATTTCAGGATAAAGCTGCATCATAATCTGTTCGGTAGGCTTAATCTCTTCAATATCATAGATTTCCTTAATAAGAGGATAGAAAGGCAGCTGTGTAAGAGTCATTCCCTCTTCAACCTTTGTAGAGCAAGCCAGACAAACCTTAAGTTCTCTGTCACCCGGTACTCGATAAACAGTAGCACATGCACCGCAAAATCCGTTACGGCAGCCGCAGCCTCTTACCAGCTTATAGCCAGCATATTCAAAAGCTTTCATGATGGTAAGGGAAGCAGGTACTTCGTACTTCTTGCCCATAATGAAAACATTAACCATCTGTTCCATGATAATTCTCCTTTACCATTAATATTCATCCGGCAGTTCAGCAAGCTGATCAAACCGGAACACCGGACCATCCTTGCAGACATATTTGTTGCCGATATTACAGCGTCCGCATTTGCCTATAGCACACTTCATACGAAGCTCCATTGTAGTATAAACCTGAGACTCCTTAAAGCCCAGCTTTTTCAGACCGTCAAGAGTAAACTTGATCATAATCGGAGGTCCGCATATAAGTACAGTCCTTGAAAGGTCAGGTTTAAGTTCCTCAACATAGCTTGGAATAAATCCAACATGTCCGTCCCAGCCTTCTTGAGGACGGTCGATAGTAAGGTCAACCTTTACGCCTGCATCAGTGCACCATTCGTCAATTATTTCCTTATAATCAACAAGATCGTCCATAGAACGTGAACCATAAATGATATGTACAGAGCCATAGTTTTCCTTCTTGTCACGCACATAATTTATTACGGAACGCAGCGGAGCAAGACCTATACCGCCTGCAATAAACAGCAAATCCTTGCCTTTCAGTGCGCTTTCAACAGGAAACCCGTTACCATAAGGTCCGCGGATAGTAATCTGTTGACCTACTTCCATCATATGAAGCCAGCTGGTAAGGCAGCCGCACTTCTTAATACTGAATTCCATAAATTCAGTATTAGTCGGAGAAGATGTAATGGAGAACATACCTTCACCAACACCCGGAACGGAGAGCATAGCGCACTGCCCCGGGATATGCTCAAATACTTTTTTACCGTCAAGTCCAACTACACGAAAGGTCTTGACATCAGGTGTATCCTGTCTGATGTCTGTTACAACACCAACCTTCGGAATTAAAGTTTCTTCCTTCATTATCAGCCCTCCAGTGTCTTCATAACTTTAACAATGTTCATGGAGATAGGGCAGCTTCTCAGACAGCGACCGCAGCCAACACAGCCGAATACGCCGCCGTTATTCTCCGGATAATAAACCAGCTTGTGCATAAATCTTTGACGAAAACGCTGAAGCTGAGTCGTTCTTGTATTACCATGAGCGCAAAGTGTGAAGTCAGAATACATACAGCTGTCCCAGCAGCGAAAACGCATAACGCCGTGCCCTGTATCATAGTCACGTATATCGTAGCACTGACATGTGGGGCATACAAATGTACAAGTACCGCAGCCAAGACAAGATTCAGACAGTTCCGCCCACTTATCGGAGTTAAACACTTCCATAAGGCTCTTGTCCTTCATACCGTCTGCGGAAAGACCTGCCAGCGGCAGCTTTGCAAAGATAGTGTTAATCGCAGTTTTTATATCATCAGCCGAATTATCATCAGCATCTTCAAGAATATCAACGGAATTAAGCAAAGCCTGACCCTTTTCTGTATTGGCTGAAAGGAAAATCTCGCTGTCATTCATAAAACAGGAAACATCTCCCTGCGGATCTGCGGGATCAATACCAAAAGTGGAACAAAAGCAAGTTTCTGTAGGCTTATTGCATGCCATCGTCATAATAATACCATGCTCTCTTCTGTTTGCATAGTAACTGTCAACAGGATCTGCAAGATATACGCTGTCAAGTATTTCAAAGCTTTTTGCATCACATGCGCGAACGCCGAAAACTACAAAATCTTCACACTCTTCTCTTGTATCTATAACCTCGATTTCTTTGCCGCTTACTTTAAATGATGCCATATCTTCTACTTGTGGAAAGAAGAAATCTTTTGCGCTGCGCGCAGTATTAACAGCCCTTGAATACTCAGTACCCTCAGACCACTTAGCATACTTTGCGCCCTTCTTGCCATCGTCTACAGGCATATAGAGTGACTTAGAAGCGGCAATTGCAGCAAAAAGTTCATTTAATCTGTCTACTGAAATCTTTTTCATTTCTTGCCTGCCTCTCTTTCATATACAATACTTGGTTCGCAGTCCTCATAAGTAAAGTTTACCAGAGGAGCACGGCTTCCTGCTTCAGCACCGGCCTGATATTCGCCGTAACACTCATTCATATCTTTGATAAACTTTCTATTAAGAAGATGAAGAGGTATATGCTGAGGACATACTCTTGAGCACTCGCCGCAGTCGGTACATCTTCCTGCAACATGGAATGCACGTATAATATGGAACATATTTTCTTCAAATGTGTCTGCAGCGGCTTTCTGAGAAATACCAGACTTAGGATTATCAAATACACAGTTTTCGCAGCTGCAAGCCGGACATATGTTACGACAGGCATTGCATCTAATACAGCGTGAAAGCTCGCCTCTCCAGAACTCGTAGCGTTCGTCAGGAGTCATA
>CAZINV010000059.1:0-6279 GCA_964540685.1 uncultured Ruminococcus sp. | reverse complement strand
GAGTCAAAGTCCGTTGCCTTACCGCTTGGCTATACCCCAATAAATCAAATGCAAAATCAAATGCATTTTTATTATACAACATCTCAAACAAAAAGTCAAGCATTTTTCCCGCGTCATGCAAAATATTATTTTTTTACAGCGTCTTGCTATGGTTATTTTCAAGGCTTTCAGCCATTTCCAAAAGGATTTTTATAACGGATGAGCGGTCTTTGCGCTCCGGAGGAACTTTATGCATACACCGAACCAGCGCGTCAGACGCCACCGACACAACGGTACTCTCATCGCATAGGCGAAAGCCTCTGCTGTTCATCTGTAGAATATAGTTGTTCTGCATACAGAAACAATTTATGTCAGGCAGAGAATCCATATCTTTTTCAGAAGCAAATATGATTTGAATATGAGAATTGCTTTTGAGTATAGAAGCAAGCGAACGGAGTTCAGCTGCATATTGTTCCGGATAAACTATAATCTCCCTGCCGCAGCAAAGAGTAAGACTGCTTGATACAAAGCTTTGCTTTCTGATTCTTTCTACCATTTTTTCTATCTGAAAAATAAAAACAGTTCTATTTTCGCCTTCCCCGTCATCGTCATAATAATGAACTCCTGAGAATTTCCTGGAGCATAGATTCAAGTCCATAATATTTTTATACTCTTCCGAATCACGCCGGATATTATTTCTATTCAATATATCCTTAAGCGTCACAGCGTCCGCAGATATAAAAGCCGGCACCGGCAGGAAGTTAAAGAACAAGCCTCTTTTCCGGAATTTCGGCATAGATTCAATTACTGCCGGCATGTCAAACGGTTCAAAATACTCAAACAGAGGAGCGCTTTTCCCAATCATCCGGTTTACAAATTCCTCTTGCTGCATTATCAGCTGGCTATCCTGAAAAAGCATGGCGGAGCTTACGTTCCCTGAGGACATCCCCATCACGGAAACCCCATGGCGAAGCTGAAAAAACGAAAGGCTGATAATCGGAGTATCATAGTACTGCATATAATACCAGCTGGTATTCTTATGAAAAATAACCGGGCTGCAGAACTTGAAAAAATTGCGGAAGTTTTCTCTTTCAGCGGAATAGCAGATGACAAAAGTGGCATGGAAACCCTTTTTAAGAAGCGAAACAAGTGCTTTCGCAAACTCCTGAGAAAAAGTTCTGTCCTCCCACAGCCACCTGAATTCCTCCATATCCGCAAAGGTAATTTCACCTGGCGATGGAATGGAATCCGCATAATCAAGAAGCTTTCTCACAGCTTCCCGCATACCTTGCGCTCCGCTGAAAATCATTGCAGAAGCGGTTTTGTCAGCCCCTGAACGAAGAGAATTATAGCTTATCTTCTCCTCAGACAGAGCTATTTTCAGAAACTCGCACGCTTTTTCCGCGCTGGAAAAGTCCTCGGAAGGAAAAAACTCGGACATTATTTCTCTCAAAGCGATATAATCGTCCTTTTCGCTTTCCTTTATAATATATTCTATGGCATCCTCAAAGCAGGACGTCTTTTCGTTAAATGGACGCGCACCGGACTTCCATTTGCTGATAAGGCTGGGAGAAACATGCAGCTTATTTGCCATTGCGGCATTCTGAATGCCCAGAAAATTCATGATATAGCTAAGATTACTTTTCATGTATGGTTACGCCTCCTTGTATAGCAATGCGGGTTGGTTACTATATTTAGTATATCACAAATTCGTTCTGATGTAAATTGCAAATCGGCAAAGCCAAAATTTATAAACGATAAAGGCGCTTTGGCTTTTAAAAAGAAACTTCCCGCCGGTGACAAATTATTGTCAATGAACCACTATTGACAAATGGTCTTGATTTATTGACAATGGAATTTATGTCTGATATAATAAAGGCAGTTACATAAGAACATTATCCGGATAAGCGTACTCAGTATGTAACCTTGATAAACATAAAAATCACTGCTTACAAACAGTATTACAGAAAGGCTGATTATCATGGCTGAGAATAAGGATTTCAAATTTGTAGACCACTATGATTTCGATGAGGAACTTTTAAAAAAGGCTTTTGCGGAAGCAAGAGAAGTCTACAAGGAGCGCGGATTCATGCGCAGGATGGGTTTTGGCAAAGCCCCGGCTATCACTACGGTCGATATGGCAAAAGCATGGATGAGCGAAGGTCATCCGTTCACATGCAACCACTCGGAGGAGGTCTGCGCGGAAGCTCTTAAGGTACTTGAAGCCGGCAGAAAATCAGGCGTGCCGATTTTTCATACAACAACGGGATTCCTTGGCGAAGCACAGATGGATCTTCCCAGATGGGATGAAAAGATTCCGCTTACCACACTGGACATCAACAGCGAATGGATGGAGATAGACCCGAAAATCAAGCCGCTTCCGGAAGAACCTGTTATTCATAAGAAATACGCGTCAAATTTCTTTGGAACGCATCTTGCTCAGACACTTAATTATCTTGGCGTCGATACGCTAATCGTTATGGGCGCGACGGCATGCGCATGCGTAAGGCATACCGTTATGGATTCAACAGGCTACGGTTTCAAAACAATTGTCCCTGAGGGTACAGTAGGCGACCGTGTTCCGGGAGTTGTAGAGTGGAATCTGTTTGACATGGAAGCAAAGTTCTGCGATGTTGTTCCGGTTGATGAGGTTGTGAAATATCTGGAGGGCATTGATTCTTCGATTTATACAAAGCATGCAAGAAAGTACGACAAATAAGTTAATAAACACAAATCAGCATATATTTTAAAGCAGGCAATGGCGTTTGTATTATCAAAGCTATTGTCTGTGTTTTTTTATAAAAAGGAGTGAACATATATGAAGAGAATGGGTGTTGACGTAGGCGGTACATTTACTGACTTCATCTATGTAGACGATGACGGTAAAATTGAGGTATACAAGACTTCAACTACACCGGAAGACCCGTCAATAGGCATGATGGAAGGTATAAATGCAATCTGTGATAAGCTTAACATAAAGCACAGCGAGATACAGGATATTTTCCATGGCACTACAATCGCGACAAACATGGTTTTGGAGCATAAAGGCGCAAGAGCCGGAATGATAACCACAAAGGGTTACAGAGACATCATTCACATAGCGCGTCATAAAAGACCTACGAATTTCTCTATTACCACGGATATTCCCTGGCAGAAGTATCCCGTATGCAAAAGGCGGGACAGATACGGCGTCAGCGAACGGATTATCGCGCCAAACGGCGAGGAGCTTGTTCCTCTGAATGAAGATGAAGTAAGAGCTGCTGTCAGGAAGATGAAAGAAGACAAAGTAGAAGCGATTGCGGTATGCTTTTTGTTTTCCTTCCTCAATCCGGCTCATGAACAGAGAGTAAAGGAAATCATAAAGGAAGAATATCCTGAGGTATATATTTCGCTCAGCTCTGAAGTTCTTCCGCAGTTCAGAGAATACGAACGTTTTACAACGACCGGTCTGAACGCATATATAGGACCCGCAACTTCAAAGTATATCAAGCGGCTTGGCACTACTCTTAGTGAACAGGGATACACGGCAAAGGTTCATCTTATGCAGTCATTCGGCGGCGTCGCATCATCTCAGGCGGCACAGGAAAAGCCGGTAAATCTTCTGCTTTCCGGACCTGTCGGCGGCGTTCTGGGAGCTATCTGGACAACAAAGCTGACAGGCATCACAAACGTTATCACTCTTGATATAGGCGGTACTTCCGCAGATATTTCAGTGCTTGCCGACTTGCAGCCCAGCATGAAGCATATTCTTGATACAAAAGTAGGCGGTTATTCCGCAATGGTACCTATGATTGATGTCGGTACAATAGGAGCCGGCGGCGGTTCTATGGCATATATTGACGAGGGCGGGTTCTTCCGCGTCGGGCCTCAAAGCGCAGGGGCTGTTCCGGGACCTGCATGTTACAACAGAGGCGGCACAAGCCCGACGGTTTCCGACGCTAACATTATCCTTGGCAGACTTGGCACAAAGCTTTTGGGCGGCCGTATGGAGATTCTTCCTGAACTGGCTGAAAAGGCAATTATGGATAAAATCGGAAATCCTCTCGGACAAACACTCGATGAAGCCGCTCTTGGTATCATTGATGTTATGAACAACAACATGATTCAAGAAATTGAGAAGGAAAGTGTAAGAAGAGGCTTCGATCCTCGTGAATTCGCACTCTTTGCATGCGGCGGTGCCGGTTCTCTTCATGCTTGTTCTGTAGCACGGGAGCTTGGCATGAAGAACGTTATAATTCCTCTCAATCCCGGTGCGCTTTGCGCTGTTGGTCTTGTAAACACAGACCTTATGTACGACTTCTCAAAAACAGAAATGCAGCTCTCCACAAACGCGAAGCTGGATGTTCTGACGGAAGATTATAAGGAACTTGAGAAAGAAGCTTTTGAACGTCTTACCGAGGACAACATGCCGGAAGACAAGATTGTTATCCAGCGTGCTGCCGACTGCCGCTATGAAGGTCAGGGTTATGAAATGCGGGTTCCTGTCATTGGCGGCGACGTTACCGAAGAAACAATTGAGAAGCTGAAGGAATCCTTCCATGAGATACACAAGAAGCAGTTCGGACGTTCTTTCCGCAACGTTGCAGTTGAAATTGTTAATATACGTGTTATCGGCACAGGCAGCATCGAAGACCTTGAGCCAATTAAAATTGAATCAGGCAGCGGAGATCCTAAGGCTGCTGAAACAGGCAGCAGAAGCGTTACATTCAAAGTAAACGGCAAGCCGGAGCGCATAGCCGCTAAAATCTATGACAGAAGCAAATTAAAGGCCGGCGACGTGATTCAAGGTCCGGCAATTATCAATCAGATGGATACAACTATCGTTATCGAACCAGATTGCACAGGCAATGTAAACGAATACGGTATTATCATTATTGATATAAATTAAACTTAACCGAAAGCGAAAAATTATCGGTTCTGTCAGGGAAAGGAATGAGATATATGTCAAAATTGATTGAGGGACTGAATATCCCCAGAGTAGAAGTTGACCCTGTTACTTTACAGGTTCTTGGCGGCTCTTTCAAAATGATTGCGCAGGAAATGGGAATGGTTCTTTACAGAATGTCATATTCCAGCATTATTCGTGAATCAGAGGACATCGGCGCGGGCATTGTTGATATTACAGGACGTCAGCTTTGCGAAAGCGAAAGCACGCCTATGCACGTCGGTTCTATCGGAGGCAATGTCAAAGGAATTCTAACCAGATGGAAGCTGGAAGATATACATGAAGGTGATATTTTCATTCACAATCATCCGTATTACGGAACGTCTCACTCGCCGGACTTGCATATTTGCCTGCCGATTTTCTATAAGGGAAAACTGATAAGCTTTTCCTGCGTACAGGCGCATCTTCTTGATAACGGTTCCCACACGCCGGGCATGGATGTATTTGCCCGTGATATTTACGCTGAAACAAGAATTTATTATGCTCTTAAGCTTTACGAAAACGGAAAGCGTAATGAACAGCTTTGGAGAATGATTCTTGACAATGTGCGTACTCCTTCCATGAATGAAAACGACCTGAAAGCAATGATAGCTTCCGCGCAGCATGGCGTCAAGCGCTTCACTGAGCTGCTGGACAAGTATGGTGTAGAGACAGTATTCTCAGCTATTGAGGACTGGATGGACTACTCTGAAAGGATGCTTAGGAACGCGATTGCAAAAGTTCCGGACGGCACATATTATGCCGAGGGCTACCTTGACGATGACGGCGTTAATCTGGGCAAAAGGCTAAAAGTCTGCACTACCACTACTATAAGCGGCGATAATTTGACAATTGACCTTACAGGAAGCGCTGATGAAGTTTACACCGCGTTTAACGCCTCCTTTGAAGGTACGACAATGACATCAATAAGCTACATTATGCACGCGCTGTTCCTTGATGATAATATTTATCAGCAATACATTCCGCAGAATGACGGTATGAGGCGTCCGGTAAAGGTCATTGCTCCAAAAGGCTGCATCTTTAATCCCAACTTCCCAAGAGCGACGTTTTCACGATTCAATCAGGCGAACCTGCTTGCGGACTGCGTTATGCGTTCTCTTGCCGATGTCATGCCGGAGCGTGTATCCGCCGGCACAAGCGCTCATATTCACTTTGTAAGCTATAACGGATTTAACAAGGATAAAGGAGAATACTGGGTATATCTGGAAGTTGATGAAGGCTCTTACGGAGGACGTTACGGCAAGGACGCCATCGACTCCTGTGACGCGCTTGTTGCCAATACGAGAAACGTACCGATTGAGGAAATAGAGTGGCACTATCCGCTGCGTGTAGAGCGATATGAGCTGAATCCGGAG
>CAZINV010000058.1:4882-6363 GCA_964540685.1 uncultured Ruminococcus sp. | reverse complement strand
GTTTACAGGAATTATAGAAGAAATAGGAACTGTACTCAGCGTTGAAAACGCCGGAAATAAATATAAGCTTAATATAAAGGCAGGTATTGTTTTAGAGGATACGAAAACAGGAGACAGCATAGCAGTTAACGGCGTATGCATGACCGTTGCCAATATGACCTATAACAGTTTTTCTGCTGATATAATGCCTGAAACGCTCAGAAGAAGCAGCATAGGTAATCTTAAAGCCGGAAGTCCTGTTAATCTTGAAAGAGCTATGGCAGCGAACGGGCGCTTTGGCGGTCACATTGTTACAGGGCATATTGACGGTACAGGCAGAATATCAGCAGTAAAAAAAGAACGAAACGCCGTACTTATAAGCATATCCGCGCCGCAGAACATACTGCGGCTTATTGTAGAGAAAGGCTCGGTTGCCATTGACGGCATAAGCCTTACGGTAACTGAAGCTGCAAAATCATATTTTTCAGTAAGCCTTATACCGCATACTGTATCTGAAACCGCGCTTATGTATAAAAAGGCAGGAGATGTTGTCAATCTGGAAAATGATATTCTGGGTAAATATACGGAAAAGCTTATGAAAGAGCCTGAAGGAAAAGGCATTACACGCAGATTCCTTATTGAAAATGAATTTTAGAGTAATTCAGAACAGGAGGTATCCATATGAAAATATCAGCTATTGAGGAAGCTTTGGAAGCTTTGAGACAGGGCAAATGTATTCTATGCACAGATGACCCGGACCGTGAAAACGAAGGCGATCTTATTTGTGCAGGTGAATTTGCAACGACTGAAAATGTAAATCTTATGGCAAGCATAGGCAAAGGACTTATATGTATGCCCATGAGCCGGAACAATATAGCGAGACTTGGTCTTACTCAGATGGTGTCCAATAACACGGATAATCATGAAACGGCTTTTACCGTATCTATTGATCATGCAGATACAACTACAGGGATTTCCGCTGTGGAAAGAGGAATCACTGCAAGAAGAGCTGCGTCCCCTGATTCACATCCCGGAGAATTCAGACGTCCTGGACATATGTTCCCGTTGGAAGCAAAGCCTGGCGGAGTCCTTGAAAGAAACGGACATACCGAGGCTACTGTTGACCTTATGCGCCTTGCAGGACTTTCTGAGGTTGGTCTTTGCTGTGAAGTAATGGCTGATGACGGAACTATGATGCGCGGAGAGCAGTTATCGGATTTAGCGGAAAGCCTTGATATTCCGATTATTACAATAAGAGATTTGCAGCGCTACAGAAGGCAGCACGACATTTACATGAAAGAAACAGCCGCTGCTCATCTTCCCACAAAGCACGGCGATTTTATCATTCATGGCTTTAAAAATACTATTACAGGAGAGGAACATGTAGCGCTTACTATGGGAGATATTGCAAACGGAGAACCTGTCCTTTGCCGAGTTCATTCTGAATGCATGACAGGCGATGTTTTCGGCTCATACAGATGTGACTGCGGAGAACAGCTGGA
>CAZINV010000058.1:0-4872 GCA_964540685.1 uncultured Ruminococcus sp. | reverse complement strand
CGCTATGGATATGATTGCAAAAGAAGGCAGAGGAGTACTTGTCTATCTTCGTCAGGAGGGCAGAGGAATTGGTTTGCTTAACAAGATAAATGCCTATGTTTTGCAGGAACAAGGTCTTGATACAGTGGATGCAAATATTGAGCTGGGATTTGCCCCTGATCTGCGGGATTATAGCGTAGGCGCTCAGATTCTCAGCAGTATGGGAGTCAGGAAACTAAGACTGATGACAAACAATCCGAACAAAATTTCAGATTTGTCTGAATATGGCATTGAGATCGCAGAACGCGTTCCTATAGATATTCCGGAAAAGCCCGAAAATCTCAGATATCTGCGAACAAAGCAGTTCCGTATGGGACATTATCTGCATTTTAAATAAATTTAAATTATTTCAGGAGGAGAATTTTTATGCGTACAATTGAAGGAATGTACAATGGCGAAGGACTTAAAATTGCCATTGTAGCGTCAAGGTTTAATGAATTTATAACAAATAAGCTTGTTTCCGGTGCGGAGGACTGCCTTTTACGCCATGGCGTTTCCGGAGATGATATTGCCCTTGCATGGGTACCGGGGGCTTTTGAAATACCGATGACTGCAAAGAAAATTGCAAAATCGGAAAAATATGATGCAATAATTTGCGTAGGAGCCGTTATCCGGGGAGCAACAAGCCACTATGACTATGTTTGCGCTGAAGTTTCAAAAGGCATTGCGCAGGTAAGCCTTGAAACAGGTGTGCCTGTACTATTCGGCGTGCTTACTACAGATACAATTGAACAAGCTATTGAACGCGCAGGGACTAAAGCAGGAAATAAGGGTACAGATTGTGCTATGAGCGCACTTGAAATGGTAAATCTTTTGAAAGAGCTTAAATAGAAAGGAGAATTTCACATGAAGCTGCCAAATGATCCTGTAATGCTTATGAGCGTTATAAATACAAAGCTCAGAGACGGCAACGATTCTCTTGATGAAATTTGCAAATCATTTGATATTGATAAAAATGAGCTTATCAGCAAGCTTTGTAAAGCAGGATTTAAATACATGCCGGACATAAATCAGTTCAGATAAAAACATATAAACAGAGCGCCCATCTGTTAAAAAGAACGGGTACTGCCGTATTTTTTCCAAAAATGCGTTGACTTGTAAAAAAATATATGTTATAATTGTTGTATAAAATTTTGTGAATATATTGGGAGGAATTTTAAGCAATGAAAAAAACAAAAAAACTTATGCCGGCACTGGTTGCCGCCGCAGTTGCGGTAAACTTATCGGCAGCTTCCGCTATTCCATTTGGCGCAGCGGCAGAAGCAGAGAAATTTGAATTTGAAGATGCGGAAGTCACAGGAACAATTACTGTTGAAAGCGACAGCGGCGCAAGCGGAGGAGAATATCTCCGTATGACCGAGGACGGTACTATCACCGCATCTTTCACTGTACCTTCCGCAGGTACGTATACACTGACAGTTTACGCAGGAGGCATAGGCAGTTCAAAGACACAGAATTTCATGATAAACGGCGTATCACAGGGTACGATTGAAATTCCCGAAAGCACAGGCTTTGAAGCGGTCGTTAAGGATGCCATCAGTCTGCAAAAGGGCGAAAATACTCTGACTATTGAGAAATCATGGGGCTGGACTGACTTCGACTACTTTACAGTTGAAGAAGCCGTTCTTTCTGACATAACCGCCTCCGATACCACATGCTCAGATCCGAATGCGACTTCAGAAACCCAAAGCCTTATGGCATATCTGGCATCTGTTTACGGCAGCAATATCATTTCAGGCCAGCAGGAAATCTACAAATACGGTCCTCATGATTTTGAGTATGAATTTGAGTATCTCAATGACTTGACAGGTCACTATCCTGCTATAAGAGGATTCGACTTTTTAAACAGCGCAAACATTCTCTATGGTTCAGATGACGGAACTGTGGACAGAATGATTGACTGGGCAAATAATAAGAACGGTATTGTTACAGCTTCATGGCATATTTCCGTTCCAAAGACAATGGAAGGCTATAGTGTCGGAGATTATGTTGATTATAACAATTCTACATATAAACCGGATGAAACTGATTTTGTTCCTTCAAATATCCTTGTCGAGGGTACGGTAGAACGTGAATTCTATCTCAAATCTCTTGAAAATATCGCATCGCAGTTCTTAGAGCTTCAGGAAGCAGGCGTTCCCGTTATCTGGCGTCCTCTCCATGAAGCAGAAGGCGGCGGCGGTGAAAACGGCGGCTGGTTCTGGTGGGCTAAAGACGGCTCTGCTGTATATAAGGAAATCTGGAAACTCACATATGAAACTCTTACAGAAACCTACGGCTGCCACAATCTTATATGGGAATGGAACAGTTATAATTTCAGCACATCAGCTAATTGGTATCCGGGAGATGAATACGTTGACATAATCGGTTATGATAAATACAGCTGCACGGACTGGTCAACAGGTCAGGCTGTTTTAATTCATAACGACAGTGCCGTAAGTTCAACCTTCTATGGCATTATGGAAAAATACGACAGCAAGAAAATGATTGCCATGGCGGAAAATGACAGCTTCTCTACTGTTGACAATCTTATAAATGATAAGGCAGGCTGGCTATATTTCTGTACATGGTATGATGGCGGAAGCGCAGACACTAACTTCCTTACCGATCCTATATTCAATACCGAAGAGGATACAATAGCTATGTATCAGAGCGATTACTGCATCACTCTTGACGAACTTCCAGCGGATCTCTATACAAACACCGATATTGCAACCGGTACAAAACCTACAGTCACAACTACTACTGCAACCGCAACAACAGAACCCGTCGATACAACTATGATCAAGGCTGACATCACAGAAGGTACTGACGGTTATAGATTCACACTTAGCGAAGAAATCGGCGATACGCTTTATGTTGTGCTTGAAGCTGACAAGTCTGTAAGCTTCGCAAATGGATGCGTTGGTATTTCTGTAAGCAGCGGAGTGGATTATTGGGTATCATATCAATGGCAGATTTCAAAATCCGGTACAGTTGAGATTGACCTTACAGATCCTTATGAAATCTCATATAATAACGGAGAGGATAAAGTAACCGACGAAGCAGCAATTGCCGAGATAGCTGCGGAAGCGCAAAAGCAGAACACCGGTCTTGTACAGATCTGGTGGGTGAACGACGGTACCGGCGAACAGCTCGATAATTCAAATGTTGTTTTGTCAGATGTCTATATCATCAAAGATACAGCTTCCACAGACGACACAGCAGCCACTACAGCCGATACAACATCTACAAATGAAACAACGACTGAAACTACTGTAACCTCCGATACAGAAACAACGGAAACATCGGAAACAACGGAAACAACGGCAAGCACTATTGACCTTGTCAGTACCCTGTACGGCGACGTAAACCTTGACGGAGTAGTTTCTATGGTAGATATTATTTATCTGAACAAGTATTTAAGCGGTTCTGTTGTATTCAATGAACAGCAGAGGGCAAGTGCCGATTGTGCGTATAATGGTGATATCGAAGCGGCTGATGCTACAGTACTTTTAAAATTCCTTGGTGAAAAGATAGACAGTTTGCCTGTTTTACAAGTATATTAATAGAAATGATATAACCTAAGCGCATTTTTCTCTTTACATTTATTTGAAAATTTTCTTAAAAAAGCAAAAGCGCGGCTGCCATAGACAAAGGGCAGCCGCGTTTTATATTAATTTCCTGCCAGCTTTTAGTATTATTATTTCAGTTTACACTTTATTCGCGTAATCAAGACAAATCCACCCTGCACCGGATTTAAGCTTTCCCCAATTATTCTTAGTTTCCACAATGGTAAATGTGCCTTTGCCAGTATACTTTCCGGTTGCCGGATACTCAGCGCCTGCCCCTGTCCTTATATTCAAATCGTCTATATCCACACGCACCTTGTAAATACTCTCAGAGCTGCTTTGTGCTTTCGGATAAACTTTATTTCCGCTCCCGTCAAATACACTGTAGCCGTCTTTGCACGCCTTTATAGCGTTAGCCAGCGAGCTGTAAGCGCCTATCTGCGACTTGTAGTCAGCCCACGTTTTGCGCACCCTGTAAAGCGGCTTTGCCGCTGCAGCAGCAGTCGTATCTGCATTATCATTCTTTACCTCAGAACCTGATATAGCCGCATTGATGTCCTTTCTGAACTGATTCATGGTAAGCCCGTACTTATTCCAGATATGTTCAACATCTGCATGACCTGATGCAATACCCCGCTTATAGCCCTCGCTGTGGCTTACAATAACGCCGTCCTTTAACGGATCAAGGCTGTACAGTTTACAGAGATATGCAAAAAGCTCCACAGCTGTATTGTAAGTCCCAAGGACGAATTTTTTAGTAGCAGCCGGATTGTTATCAACAAAATTTGCACCGCCGGTATATTTTATAGTAGACGGCTCTGTCATTTCAACGCCGATGTGAGTACCGTTAGCACTGCCGCCGCAATGCCAGCCTCGCCTATTCCAAGGGAGTGTTTGTATAACCGTGCCGTCAGTGCCTAAAACGCCGTGGCAGCAGACATCATCTGAACTTTTCCACTGCTTTGCAAAGACTGCCGGGTCAGGCTGATTTACACCTACACTGTGTATCATAAGACCCTTTGGAGTTATGGTTGCGCCTGCCTTGTAGCAGCTTGATGTTATCGCGTAATCTACTTTGATTTTCATAATAAAGTCATTCCTTTCCCTGATTTTTATTTTGTAATATTTCAATGGCGTTTTTTAAAACCGCAGGCATAGGAACGCCAAGCAAACCTGCGTTTTCAATTATAGATAAAAGCTCGTTTGCCATAAATCCTATACACACTGCATCTCTTATATAGGTTGTTCTTACTTCAACGTCAAGTCTTGCAGCAACAAGTAC
>CAZINV010000057.1:0-6365 GCA_964540685.1 uncultured Ruminococcus sp. | reverse complement strand
GTAACCGTGATAGAATATTATAAAACCATAAGCAACAAGCTCATACAGCTGGAGGAAATGGAGTCCGGCTGCTGGGTATCCGTTGTTGATCCTACGGCAAAAGAAATGAAGATGCTAATAGAGGATTACGGACTTGACAGCGGATTTCTGAAATCTTCGCTTGATGAGGAAGAGTCATCGCGTGTGGAGCAAGAGGAGGATCAGACCCTTATTATTGTGGACACGGCGGTTTCCGAAGTGACAAAAAGCGAGACTCTTAAATTTTATACCATGCCTCTTGGCATAATTATAACCGGTAATCATGTGTTTACAATATCGCTGAGGAACAGCAAGGTTGTAGATGATATTATTGCAGGACGTATCAGAAACATCCAGACAGGATTTCGTACTCAATTTGTGCTGAGACTTATGATGCACATTACGTCAGCATATCTTGTTTATCTGAAACAGATTGATAAGGCGTCAGACGTTTTGGAAAGGCAGCTTCATGGAGCGGTTAAAAATCAGCAGCTTATACAGATGATGGAGCTTGAAAAATCACTGGTTTATTTTACAGCGTCTCTTAAATCAAACGATCTTACTGTGAATAAAATACTCAGGGGCAGGGTTATAAAGCTGTATGAAGAGGATCAGGAGCTTTTGGAGGATGTTCTCATTGAACTGAAACAGGCTCAGGAAATGGCAAGCATTTATTCAGGGATTCTTGCGAGTATGGTTGAAGCCTGCGGTTCGGTTATTTCAAATAACCTTAATTTTGTCATGTGGAGACTTACAATTATAACTATTATTTTAGCTATACCTAATATGGTATACAGCTTTTACGGAATGAATACATCTGACCTTCCGTTTGCAGAGAAGACATTGTTTCCTATGATATTATCAATAGCTGCTACAGCTGTGGCGGCGCTGCTTTTATTTAAATACGGAAAATTCAATAAAAGGTGATATTTAATACTAGTCTCTCACCAACTGAATGAAAAGCAGCACCGCCTTTTTGCGCAGAGCGCTGTCATCCTACTTTGCCTGCGGCAGTATGCTTTTGCTGCCTTCCTGTCTCTGTATAAAAAACCGGCAATGCCTCTTTAATCAATCCGGCAAGAGATTAGTATAAATCAGACTCATAAGAATGGGTCTGATTTTTTTAAATGTGCTGTTCTTGACATATTATTAAGATAATGATATAATATAGTGTGAAAATCTCCGCATATTTTGCCTAAAAGAGAAAAAAATAAATCTAAAGTTATTTTTAAAATTATTAGGGCAAGGAGTTTATTCATGAAAAACAATAAAGATAGTACTTCCGGAGAAAAGAATGAAAGCTCAGTACAGAAGCAGCTCGATGAAACGGAAATGATAGAGGAGACAGGCAGCGTTCGTTCTCAGAATGCAAAGCACCTCATTCACTGCCTTACAATTATAGGTCAGGTTGAAGGTCATGATGTTTTGCCCCCTCAGAATAAAACAACAAAATACGAACACATTATGCCTGCGCTTGTTGCTATTGAACAGGACAGGAGCATAGAAGGGCTTCTCATATTGCTTAATACTGTAGGCGGAGATGTTGAGGCAGGTCTTGCAATTGCAGAAATGATAGCCGGAATGAAGATTCCAACAGTTTCGCTTGTAGTAGGAGGAGGACATTCTATAGGAGTTCCTCTTGCAGTAAGCGCAAAATTATCAATGATAGTGCCGTCAGCGTCTATGACCCTTCATCCCGTCCGGACAAACGGCGTAGTTTTGGGCGTACCTCAGACTATGGCATATCTTTCGCAGATACAGGATCGCATAACAGGATTTGTATCCGGAAACAGTCATATTAGCCGGGATAAACTCGTTTCGCTTATGCATAGTACAGAATCTATGACAACTGATCTTGGAACTATTATAACGGGGGCAGAAGCCGTTGAGCTTGGACTTATTGACAGAGTGGGTTCTCTTCATGATGCACTGGAAAATCTTTACCTTATGATAGAAAATGAGGGCGTACGTTACCCTGATTAAAATTATGCTTATTAATACTAATCTTTTGCAAACTGAATAAAAAGCAGCACTGCCTTTTTGCACAGAGCGCTGTCATTCTCCTTTGCTTGCGGCAGTATGCTTTCGCCGTCTTTCTGTCTCTGTACAAAAAATTCGGCACTGCATCTTTCATCCAAATTGGCAAGAGATTAGTATAAGCGGAAAGGAATCGACGTGGCTAAAAAAACAGAATCGCAGCCAATTCCTGAAACGGATATTGATACTGCAAAGAAAATAGGAGACAAAGCCCTGTCTAAGCTCAAGCGGAAAGGACTTGTCAAAAAAACAGAAAGCGACGGAAATAGTCCGGATAAATTCCGGGCTGCCGTTCTCTTTGTTATAATGATATTATTTATACTTCTTGTTTTTGTGGAAGGCAGTGCAGGATGGAATCTTATTCACAAGATAGTACGAGGATGTTTTGGAGTGACAACTCTTCTTATACCGATACTTATCGGCATGGCGGCATGGAGAGCCGATTCAGAAGATGAAAACGATGTCATTCAGGCAACGCCTAAATGGAATATTATTATTACTGTAATTATTGCCGGAGCAGTTCAGATACTTTTTAATGGCAGCACAGGCGAAACAAATTTTATAAGCTACATAAAGTATCTATATGAAGATGGTGTTGAGCATACATTTGGAAGCGGCGGAGTTATAAGCGCAGTGCTTGCATATCCGCTTTTAACGTTTCTCGGAACAACCGGCGCCCGTATTGTTATTGTACTGCTCATTTTAGTGCTTATGTTCTGGATTTCAAATAAAAGTCCAAAGGATCTTGTATACATGATGACTCACCCTTTCAGCAGTGTTGAAAGCGGCGAAGAGGAAGAAGACGATGAATTCAATGTTCCTATGGATTATGCAGATGACGGCGAGGAGCCTCATATATCGGTTTTTAAGAGAATACGCAGCTTTTTCTTTCCAGATGATTCCGATGATTTTACAGATGATACGATGCCGGAATCAGATGGTCTGCCTGTCCGTACCTACAAGGCTGATTATGATGAAGAGGCTGAAGAAGAATACTCTTCTCCTGAAGAGCCGGAAAGTTACTTATATGAAGGCGAATCCAGATTCGGGAAACCCGTTAAATCTTCTATAGATGATATTATTCAGGATACTTATGATCCTAACATAGAGCCGCCTAAAGGTATAAATCAGGAAATAAGAACTCCTTATGGTATGCCGGTAAAGGAAGAGACAGCTGTAACCGGTACAGATGCCATTGAGAAGCCGAAAACGTCTCCTGCGGTTTATACTCTTCCGCCCATGAGCTTTCTTAAAAAAGGATCAATAGTTAATAATACCCAGAAAACCCGAGATGAAATGTCGGAAAAAGCTGCAATTCTTGTAAACACTCTGAAAAGCTTCGGAGTTGAAGTGCGGATAACCGCTATCTGCCCCGGTCCTTCTGTTACACGCTACGAAATTCAGCCGGCTGCCGGTGTAAAGGTTTCAAAGATAACAAATCTTGCAAACGATATTGCAATGAATCTTGCCGCTGAGAACGTCCGCATTGAAGCTCCTATCCCGGGGAAGCCGGCTATCGGCGTTGAAGTTCCAAATACGAACAAAGACACTGTATCGCTTCGTGACATTCTGGAAAGCGATGCATTCAAAAATTCCAAAAGCAAACTTGCTTTTGCCGTCGGAAAAGATATAGCGGGCAGCGCTATTGTTGGAGATGTGGCAAAAATGCCTCATATGATCATTGCAGGCGCTACCGGCTCTGGTAAATCTGTGTGTACAAACTCGATTATTATGAGTATTCTCATGAATGCTACTCCGGATGAGGTAAAGCTTATTCTTATCGATCCGAAGATTGTTGAATTTCGTGTATATGAGGGCATACCTCATCTTCTCATACCTGTTGTAACAGAGCCGAAAAAGGCTGCCGGCGCACTTAACTGGGCAGTACAGGAAATGCTCCGCAGATATAAGCAGTTTGCAGAGCTCAATGTACGCGATATTTACGATTTCAACCAGAAAGCAGCTGTGCCGGAAAACAATCTTGAAAAAATGTCTCAGATAGTCATTGCCATAGACGAGCTTGCCGATCTTATGATGGCTGCTTCCAAAGAAGTTGAAGACGCAATATGCCGTCTGGCACAAATGGCTCGCGCGGCAGGTATGCATCTTATCATTGCAACTCAAAGACCTACAACTGATATTATCACAGGTCTGATAAAGGCAAATATTCCAAGCCGTATTGCACTTTCTGTCATGTCTCAGATAGATTCACGTACTATTCTTGACATGGGCGGCGCTGAAAAACTTTTGGGTCATGGCGATATGCTCTATCTTCCAAATGGTATGCCAAAGCCTGTGCGTGTACAAGGCTGCTATACCTCTACCGCTGAAATTGAGAAGGTAGTTAAATTTATAAAGGATCAGTCCCACAGCGATTATGACGAAAATATTATTGAGGAAGTGGAACACAATATTCCTGTTACAAAAGCCGATAAGGCTGCTCAGAACAGCGATACAGGCACTGAAGCGGGAAATGATGACGCGCTCATAGAACAGGCTATAGAATATGTCGTGCAGGCAGGACAGGCGTCGACATCATCACTGCAAAGAAGGCTTAAAATAGGCTACGCAAGAGCAGCGCGTATTATGGACGAGCTGGAAAATATGGGTATTATAGGACCTTATGAGGGGGCTAAGCCAAGACGTGTTATTTTTACTCCTCAGCAGCTTGCCGAAAGAAAAGCAAAAAGAGCAAGGTAATGCAAAATAAAGCGCAGTGATGATATGTATTCTTCGGAAGAAAAAGCCGAAAAGCGCCGTGGCAGGACTGCCTTGCAGTTCCTGACCATACAGGGGACAATACTGCCGGAAAGAAAGGAGAGAACAGCAGATGGCGGAAAAAAGCAGAAAATCGGGAAAAAGCTCAGGCAGCAGTAAGAAAAAGAGTTCAGGCTCAAAGCAGCAAAAGGGAAACAGGAAAAAGAAAGTTTCAGAAGCTAAAATAATGGGAGTCGGGACGCTGTTTATACTTGCTGTAGCGTTTTTATACCGTGCGGCAGGCTGCGGTATTGAGTTTAGCGGCATTAGTATTACAGATGAAGAATCAGGCAGTGCCGGAGATATTACCAGTATCCATTATCTTGACGTAGGGCAGGGAGATAGCGCTCTTATCTGCGGTTCAGAAAAAACAATTCTTATTGACGGCGGCGACCGTGAATACGGCAATACCGTTATTGCGGACTTGAAGGAATACGGAGTGGAAAACATAGACTGCATAATCGGAACCCACCCTCATGCGGATCATATAGGCGGTCTTGCAGATGTTCTGCTATATGCAGCGGAAAATGATGACCTTACTATAGGAGAGGTCATTATTCCGGATATACCGGAAGAGGATATTCCCACATCTTACACATATCAGAAATTCCTTGACGGAATAGAGAAAAATAACATTGATATTACATTTGCCGAATATAAAATGACAATAGACATCGGCAGCGGAATTATGACTCTTTATCCTCCTGTTGAAGGGGAAAACTACAGTTCTCTTAACGATTACTCCGTTTGCGTATATCTTGAATGCGGAGAGACATCTTTCTTTTTTACCGGAGATATGGAAAAGAATGAAGAACTCGATATGCTTGAAGCAGGTTATCTGGATGATGTAAAGGCTGATGTGCTTAAAGCGGGACATCATGGAAGCTCAACTTCTTCCTCGGAAGAACTGTTAGAACAAATTAATCCTGATTATGTTGTAATATCATGCGGTGCAGGCAACAGCTACGGACATCCTCATGAAGAAGCTTTGCAGCGCTTTAACGAATATGCGGATAAAATTTACCGTACCGATACTGACGGTACTATAACATGTATCACAGACGGCAAAAATCTTGAATGGTCGGTGAAAGGCAGTTAAATTATGTTTTACAGTATAGATCGCTTTGAGGAAAATCTTGCTGTTCTTATTTCAGACGAAGATGGATCTTCAGTTACAGTTTCAAGGGAGCTTGTGCCTGCTGAAGCAGAAGAGGGCAGTGTTCTCTTTCTTTCGGAAGGAAGATATATCTGCGATTTGGAAGAAACTTCAAACCGCAGAAAAAGACTATTTACGCTTACAAAAAAGCTTAGTGAAAAGCGGGGAGTTCATGGAAACTGAAAATCTGATAATCGGCGGCGGTGCAGCCGGAGTTTTTGCGGCTCTTACCGCTTCATCATTTGGCGGACGCTGTATTATTCTCGAAAAGAACGAGTACATAGGGCGTAAGCTGCGTATAACGGGCAAAGGCAGATGCAATCTCACAAATAATTGCAGCACAGATACTCTCATATCAAAGATACCCCATGGCGGGAAATTTCTTTACAGTGCGTTT
>CAZINV010000056.1:0-6432 GCA_964540685.1 uncultured Ruminococcus sp. | reverse complement strand
TGGCGGAGGAACTGGTCCTATGAAGCCCGGCAACCTTTTGCAGCAATGCAAAAAGGTGCTAAATCCTGCGGTTTGAACCGAGAGATGAGGATTTCGCTTTTAATCCGAAATCAAGCGCTCGTCTGCCGAGCGCTTTTTTATTTTTATGGAGGAATGAAAAAATGAGTCGTTATTTATTTACATCCGAATCCGTTACTGAAGGACATCCCGATAAAGTTTGCGACCAGATTTCAGACGCTGTACTCGATGCCATACTTGAACAGGATCCTATGGCACGCGTAGCCTGTGAAACTGCGGTTACTACAGGCATGGTTTTCTGCATGGGTGAAATTTCCACATCTGCAAAGGTGGATATTCCTCAGATTGCCCGCGATGTTATTATTGATATTGGCTACGACCGTGCAAAATACGGCTTTGACGGCTACACCTGCTCTGTCCTTACAGCGATAGACAAGCAGTCTCCTGATATTGCCATGGGAGTCAACGACTCCTTAGAAAGCCGCAGTTCTGATAAATCCGACACAGGCGCAGGCGATCAAGGTATTATGTTCGGCTATGCCTGCGATGAAACAAAGGAACTTATGCCTCTTCCTATTTCACTGGCTCACAAGCTCTGCATGAGACTGACTGACGTTCGCAAGCAGAATATTCTCTCGTATCTCCGGCCTGACGGCAAAGCTCAGGTAACTGTAGAGTACGAGAACGGCAAGCCTTTGAGAATTGACGCAGTTGTTGTTTCTTCACAGCATGCACCGGAGATACCTTCAGAGCAAATTCACAGTGATATTATTAATTATGTTTGCAAAGCGGTTCTTCCATCAAATATGATTGACGAAAACACAAAGTTTTATATTAACCCTACCGGAAGATTCGTTATCGGCGGACCTCAGGGCGACAGCGGACTTACAGGCAGGAAGATAATAGTTGACACCTACGGCGGATATGCGCGTCACGGCGGCGGTGCATTCAGCGGCAAAGACCCCACAAAGGTTGACAGAAGCGCAGCTTACGCTGCCAGATATATTGCAAAAAACATTGTTGCATCAGGGCTTGCAAAACGCTGTGAAGTTCAGCTTGCCTACGCAATCGGCGTCGCCAATCCGGTTTCAGTATTTATCGATACTTTCGGCACCGGAACCGTCTCTGAAGCAGCGCTTGCAGCTGCTGTAAAAAAAGTATTCGCACTTACGCCGGAAGGCATTATAAAGATGCTGGATCTGCGCAAACCGCAGTATAAAAAGCTGGCTGCCTATGGCCATATGGGACGTGAAGATCTGAAAGCAGCATGGGAACGCTGCGATAAAACTGACGCGCTTTTAGCGGCTGTCAAATAAAGGGTATATATAAAAAAATATTTCACAAAACTTTAGCCGTATTTCCTTAGGATAAGAGCGTTTCTATTTCAGAGCGCTCTTTTTCCATATCATCCGCATTTTCTTCAGATGGCCGGAACGTTGAATCATAGCTGTAAAATGCTATTCCGAAGCCCATATCTTTTACAATTGCCGTTTCCTTTGAACTTACGGAATGATCATTTATCCATTCATCGCTGCCGCTGCCTGCGTAAACGTCTTCTTTGCCCATTTTATAAGTACATATGCCTATAATAAGTTCCGTTTCATCATTCATTACAAGGTTCTCCCAAAGCTTAGCCGTTTCCTCAAAAGGCGCTGTCTCGTTTTTCAGACCGAAGTATATCTGCGGTACTATATAGTCGCAATATCCTGTTTCTCCGCACCATTTCTGCACATCCGCATATTGTATGCTGTTTCCGTTTAAAGTACCCTGAGGACTTATCCCGAATAATACATCCGGATTTTCAGACTTTACTGCATCATATATTGCCTTGACCATAAGACTGCACTGCTCCTGTCTGAATTCAGACAAATTACTGCTATTGCTTTCTTCAAAAGCAGCAGCATCAAAATCGCCGCTTGCTGTAGGATAAAAATAATCATCTATGTGAATACCGTCCACTTCATAATTTCTGACGATTTCAGCAGCTCCCTCTGCAATAAATTCACGTACCTCATCATAGGCGGGACAAAGCCACCATCTGCCGCCGATAAGCGATATATATTTATCCCTTGTTTCGCCGGAAGAAAACCATTTTTTCAATGTAAATCTGCCGTCCATTTCCTCCATCTGCACATCGGACTGACATCTCAAAGGATTTATCCATGCATGAATTGACAATCCTTCCTCATGGGCGGCGTTTACCATAATTTCAAGAGGGTCATATTCAGTTTTGTCCGACATAAAAAGCCCGTGGGCAAAAAGTTCTGATTTATAATAAGCGTCGCCAAAAGCCCGCACATGAACGTAAAGCGTATTTATTCCCATAGACTTTGCCTCCAAAAAGCGTTCCTTTACTGCATCGGTAAATTGTTTCTCTGTTTTGTTCATAAGAATATCAGGATAATCGTTCACCGTGAACCACATGGCGTACTGAGGAGAAAAATTAAGCGGCTTGTACTGTGCGCTTTCCGTGCCGATACTCCCTGTTTCTATGCCAAGTTTATCAGCAGTCTGCTCGTAATCATAGAGATGAATTTTTCCGGACGGCTTTAAAATTTCTTCACTTTTGGAACATCCTGAAAGAAAAGCGAGCATTGCGGCGGCTGTAAAAAATATTCTGAAAAAACGTTTCATATGCTTAAACTCCTTTTTTATTTCATTATATTGAATAGCATAAATAAAAATGCAGAAAATAAAGGCAAAAAGTTTTATACTGCTTGCAATTGTAAATTCAAAATGGTATAATAAAAGCATATGACAAAATTGCATGGCATGAATGTAAAAAAAACAATGCATCCTAAATTCTGATTTAAAGGAGGAAATTTATGCTTACTGATATTGAAATCGCACAGCAGGCAAATATGAAGAAGATAAGCGAAATTGCAAAGGATCTTTCTATTGAAGAGGAAGATATAGAATACTACGGTCACTATAAGGCAAAGCTTTCAGAATCTCTTTTCAAAAAACTTGAAGACAAACCTGACGGGAAACTCATACTTGTAACTGCTATAAATCCCACTCCCGCCGGCGAAGGTAAGACAACTGTAAGCGTTGGTCTGGCGGAAGCTATGGGCCGCATCGGAAAAAATGCCGTTCTGGCACTGAGAGAGCCGTCTATGGGTCCCGTATTCGGCATCAAAGGCGGCGCAGCAGGAGGTGGATATGCACAGGTTGTTCCCATGGAAGATATAAATCTTCACTTTACAGGCGATATGCACGCAATTACCGCCGCAAACAATCTGCTCTGCGCTATGCTTGACAATCATATGCAGCAAGGAAATGAACTGAAAATTGACCAAAGAAGAATTGTGCTGAAACGTGTTATTGATATGAACGACAGGGCACTCAGAAATGTCGTTATCGGTCTTGGCGGAAAGGCAGACGGCGTGCCGCGCTCCGACGGATTTCAGATTACAGTTGCATCTGAAGTAATGGCTATACTCTGTCTGTCTTCGGATCTTGCGGATATGAAGGAAAGATTGGGAAAAATCCTTGTTGCATACGATATAGAAGGCAATCCTGTTTACGCCAGAGATTTAGGCGCAAACGGCGCAATGACCGCGCTTCTGAAGGACGCTCTAAAACCGAATCTTGTACAAACGCTGGAAAATACTCCTGCATTTATCCACGGCGGACCTTTTGCAAATATAGCTCATGGCTGCAATTCCATACGCGCAACACGTCTTGCCCTTAAGCTTGGCGACTACTGCATTACCGAAGCCGGATTCGGTTCGGACCTTGGAGCAGAAAAATTCTTTGATATCAAATGCCGTTACGGCGGGCTGAAACCGGACTGCGTTGTACTTGTTGCAACTGTAAGAGCGCTTAAATATAACGGCGGAGTTCCGAAAAATCAGCTTACAGAAGAAAATCTCCAAGCCCTTGAAAAAGGCATTGTAAACCTACAGGTTCATATTGAAAATATGCAAAAATACGGCGTGCCTGTAGTAGTTGCCATCAACCGCTTCGCTGCAGACACTGACGCAGAAATTAAGTTTGTACAAAAATTCTGCGAAAAGCTGGGAGCAGATTTTTCATTGGCGGAAGTTTTCTCAAAAGGCGGCGAAGGCGGCAAAGAACTTGCAGCACAGGTTTGCAAAACAATTGAAACAAAAAAATCGGATTTTCATGTACTCTATGATACAAAGCTCCCTGTTATTGAGAAAATTGAAAAAATCGCAAAGGAAATCTACCGCGCGGACGGGGTTGCTATTATGCCTCAAGCCGCAAAGGCAATCGCTCAGATTGAAGCTCTCGGCTATGGCGATCTGCCGATTTGTATCGCAAAAACACAATATTCACTCTCTGATGACCCCTCTCTTCTCGGCAAACCTGAAAATTTCAAAATCACCGTCCGTGATATAACGCTTTCCGCAGGAGCCGGATTTATAGTTGTACTTACAGGCAATATTATGACAATGCCCGGACTTCCTAAGTCTCCGTCAGCGCTTCGTATTGACTGCAGCAATGACGGAAATATCACAGGTCTGTTTTAAAACGCATTATGAAATCTATTTTTATAACGCACTCTGCTGAACAAACAATCTCTTTAGCCGAAAAGGCGGGCAAGCTCCTCAAGCCCGGAGACTGTATCGCATATTACGGTGATTTAGGCGCAGGCAAAACCACTTTTACACGCGGTATTGCTATGGGTATGGGACTTCCGGATATTGTTTCTTCTCCGACATTTGCAATTGTAAACGAATATCACGGAGATGGGAAAATCTCACTCTACCATTTTGATATGTATCGAATTGAAAACATGGACGAGCTGGAAACTACAGGCTTTTACGACTACCCCATGGATGAAAGCGTTTTTGCTATAGAATGGTCGGAAAATATAGAAGATGCTTTCCCTTATGATGTAATACGCGTAAGCATAAACAATGCAGGCGATGACACAAGACAAATTATTATAGAAACTGCTAAAGGAGATGAGCGTTTTGCGCATATTGGGAATTGATACATCAAGCATGGCTGCAGCTGCCGCTATTTACGACAGCGAGCTTGACATAATTCTGGCACAGCAAATTGCATATACAAAGCGCACACATTCCCAAGTGATACTTCCTTTGGTTGAAAGGCTTTTTAAAGATACCGGACTTCTCTTGAATGATATAGATAAAATTGCCGTCGCAGCTGGCCCCGGCTCTTATACAGGACTGCGTATAGGAATTGCAGCCGTAAAAGCAATGGCGTTTGCGCTTGATAAACCATGCTGCGGTATTTCCACACTAAAAGCTCTCTCTACAGGTGCCTGCCCTGCCGGAGGCGGAATTGTATGTGCTGTTATGAAGGCGCGAAAGGGACTTGTCTATGCGGGAATTTATCAATTTGATAATGGCGGGATACCGTCTCCGCTTATGAGCGACGCGCTGATACAGGAAAAAGAACTCCTGCTGAAATTTTCTGAATATGAAAAAATTATCCTTACAGGTGATGGAGCTGAATGTTTTATAAATGAATATTCACCGGAAAATACATTCCTTGCATCGGCGGAGCTGAGGCAGCAGAGCTGTGCGGCTCTTTGCAGATGCGCTGTATATGCTGGCAATCAAAAGCCCTGTGAGCTTGAAGCAAAATATTTGCAGCTTGTAAAGGCTGAAAAAGACAGACTTGATAAGAACGTGAAGTGAGGTTTAATCTATGAAAATTTATATTGGCTGCGATCATGCAGGCTATGAAATGAAAGCTGCTGTAAAAGAACTCCTTGAAAGCAAAGGACACGCCGTTGAAGATATGGGCGGCAGCGGCGGCAGAGTCGATTACCCTGTTATTGCCAGGAAAGTAGGACAGGCTGTCATTGCCGATGAAAGTTCAAAAGGCATACTTATCTGCGGTACAGGCATAGGAATGTCCATGGCGGCGAATAAAATCAAAGGCATCAGAGCTGCTGTCTGCGCAGACCATTTCTCAACAAAGTATACACGGCTTCATAATGACGCTAATGTAATGTGCATGGGAGCACGTACGCTTGGCATCGGCGTTGCGCTGGAGCTTGCAGAACTGTTTATAAATACTCCTTTTGAGGGCGGCAGACATGCTGTACGCGTAAATCTCATACGCGATATGGAGGAAGAATTTTGATTTAAATCAAATGGATGTTCTGCTTCGTTACAAATTAAAAATGCTGCCGGTTCTTACTTCTATTAAAGTGAACCGGCAGCTTTTGCTTTTATTATACTAATCTCTTGCCAGCTTGATGAAATAGGCATTGCTGCTTTCCGTTCAGTTAGCGAAAGATTAGTTATTAGAATGTACCGTATGAAACAGTCTCAGAAAGAGGCTTTCTCATGTTTTCAGCATCATGGCGATCAGGTGATTTATAAACAGCGTCAGGGGCAGGATAACCGATAAGCAGCACATTAACAGGAACGTAATTCTCAGGAATATTAAATTCACTGCAAATAACAT
>CAZINV010000055.1:0-6521 GCA_964540685.1 uncultured Ruminococcus sp. | reverse complement strand
CAGGGAACGCATAGTAATTCACACCGTCTGCATCTGTCTGCTTTTCAATGCCATACATAGCAGCAGCCGCACTTACAGTATCAGCGTCCTTTACATTATAAACGCATCCAAAGATAAGTTCGCCGTCTTTAAACACATTAGCGCTTGCATCAGATGTATTGGAAGCGAATGTCAGATCATTCGAATTTACTTTCCATACATCCGCGCCATACTGGAAGTCATCAACGTCAATCAATCCCCTGCTCGAAGTAACAGGCTCAACAACAGCCTGCAGAGCGTCGCTGAGAACATATTTGCCGTTTATGCCCATTGTCTTCTCAGTTGCATTAAATGCTTTTAAGCCGATATAGGCAGCATCATCACCGCTTGAACCGGGTGTTATGTACTTTCCGCCATCTGCATTTGTTCCGCCCATCTGAACGTAAAGATCTGTAGGATTTACAACAGGATCAGCCAGAACACGAACATAACTCGTTTCATTAAGCTTTAATCCGCCTTCCTCATATATATTGTATTCGTCTGTGCCAATCCATTCCCAGCCGGAATAAGAAGTATCAAGCTTGATTTCAAAATTATAATACCATGTTCCGTCTTCCGCCTGAACAGCCTCTATGTTATACTTTTCCGCAACTGATTTTACAGTGTCAGCGTCAGCAATCTCATAGCATGCGCCGAAAATCAATTCGCCATCTGTGAATGCTCCCTTACTGATATTCTCAGTATTTGTAGCAAAAATCAAATTGCTGGGATTAACCGCCCATATACCTGCCGTGCCATACTGGAAGTCCTCTGTGTCTATAAAAGTTTGCAATCCTGAACCTATGGTATAAGGCGTTGCAATTTCAGCAAGCGCGTCGCTGAGAATATATTTGCCCCTGATGCCTTGAACCTGGCTTTCGGAATTATACGCAATAAGACCGATGTATGCAGCGTCTTTGCCGGAAGAACCTGGAGAAATATACAGACTGCCATCCGCATTGCGTCCGCCCATCTCTACATACAGCCCGTTATACGCAGTTGTAACTCTAGTAGTTGTAGTAGTTGTTGTTGTCGTCGTCGTTGTTGTTGTCGTTGTTGTTGTTGTCTCAACAGGATCAACGACAATATTAATAGCGCCTTCTTCTAAGTTAATAGACAGCATATTTGTATTGTAAAGTACAGCCTGGCATCTCGGTCCCTGTTTTGTTTCAGTTGCCGGAGTGCTCATGTCAAATTCAAGCGGGAACGAATAATACTTGCCATGCTCTGAATCTTCCTGAAGCGTAAGACCCAGCTGATTAGCTACTGATTCAACAGTTGCCTTATCCGCTGTCTGCAGCCAAGCCTGTATAATAGCCGATCCGTCAGCTGCCTTAGGTTCCGGATCATTGCCGCTTATTTCGCCTGCGCCTATAATAGCATCGCCTAACGTGAACATGAAATTCATATCAGGATATGCTCCGCCGTTAGTAAAATCACCTAAGCCGTATACTGTCTCGGTTAATAATCCATTTGTGTACGCGCTGGACTTCAGAGATATTTTGATAGCTTTCATATTGCCCGGATCGTTGTATACTTTAGGCTCAATATAAAACTCATCTCCCGCGTTTACCCAGTATGTACCTGCCGACCACAAGTAGTCGCTGTCTATAAGTACTGTAGTCCCTTTTGTAGAACCGGGAACTTCTTCATCTGTCGTTACAGGAGCAGTTGTAGCCGGAGAGGAAGCAGCGGTGCTTATACTCGATGTGATGTTAACAGCGGTTGAACTTGACGTGCTTATCGAACTCGATGCTTTTACTGTCGTTGTGGTGGTTGACGCGATTTCGGACATATTTGTTGATGTTGTAGTTGACGCGATAGTTGACGCAATAGTTGTGCTGCTTTCTTCAGCCTCATTCGGAAGCATTACCTTAACGTAGCCATCTACAGTTTTAACATTGAATTCAACATCAATATCACTTGCCGCATAGGAATCCGTAATAGAAATAGGAAATGTATAAGCAAGCATATCGCCTTCTGCAACAACCGTTACATCCTTAGGATAAGCGGCAGCCGCTTGCTTAACTAACTTTTCATCAGCTATTGTAAGCTTAAATTCTACAATAGTTTCATCAGCATTTTCAGACTCAAAAAGTTCATCCGTTGCAAACAGCCAGCTGTAGGTTGCCGTGCTGATAGTTGCATTCTCCGAATAACCTATCGCATTTTTAAACACTTCGCCTGCCGTTGCGGTTACAGTCGACGCAAGCTTATAATTCGAGGTCTGATACTCTCCAATATTAAGCGTGCCTCCGTTTACAGCTTCCGCATATTCACCGCTCAAATTATCTACTGTGACCAAAAGTGAGACTGTTTCACCCGGTTCGCCTACAGCGTTGCCAACGGTGAAAGTTACAGTTTCAGCAGCCGACGAGTCCAGGCATATACCCACAGTCGCAGTTGAAACCGCCATGCAGCAAGCTGTCAAAATAGAAAGCGCTTTTTTCAACTTCATTTAAAATTCTTCCTTTCTACTATTATTTTGCGAATTGCTTTCATGCAGACAGATCCTTTCGCAAAATCAAATTCTGCACTATTACCCCGCTTTAATTTCCGGATGAAAATATCATACCGTATTTGCCTGCTGTACAGTACAATTTTCCATTATTACACAACCGGTTTAAGGCAGTACATACCGAAAATCCAAACATATATTTATTATACCAAACTGCTCTTAAAATTGCAATAGTTATTTTAAAATATTTTCCAAAAAATTATTAATTTGAACTGTTTATACAATTTTGTTCAAGACTTTTTGGCTAAACATTACAACTATTTTTTGATATCCGATACAATTCATTAAATGTTCGTTTACTGTTCCGCAAGCACCTATTAACTACGTTCTCTTCCTTATTACAGAGCCTTGCGGAAATTTTCCGCCGCACGGAAACTTTATCTTCATCATAGCATGATTAGCCGTTTCCACAAGCTCATCGTCTTCATTATAAAGGCGTCCTCCAAGCGCAACTTCAACAGGAGGTCTGCCCGGCGCAAGTATTTCAACAGTATCATCTGCAAAAAACCTGTTTCTCTGCGTTCCGTAAACAAAACCGTCTTTGCACTCGTCTACAATACCTACTACATCGGAAGATTTAAGATAACTGTTATCCTCGTATCTCTGTGAGGCATCATCGCGCCCGAAGAAAAATCCTGTGCAGTAATCACGGTGGCTTACATGATATACCTCGTCATGAACCCACTTAGGCAGCGGCTTTCCTTCTTTATATGCGTCAACAGCTGCACGATATGCATTAGCCGTAACAGAAACATAATACGCGGATTTTGCCCTTCCCTCTATTTTCAGACTGTTCACACCTGCCTTAGCAAGTTCAGGTATATAATCTATCATACATAGATCCTTTGCATTCATTATATATGTTCCTGTATCATCCTCTTCAACAGGAAAAAACTGCCCCGGTCTTGTTTCCTCCATAAGATGATACTTCCAGCGACATGGCTGGGCGCATACTCCTCTGTTGGCATCGCGCCCCGTCAGGTACGCCGATAAAAGGCAGCGCCCTGAAAAGGAAACGCACATTGCCCCGTGAACAAATACTTCTATTTCCATATCATCGGGAATTTTGCTCCTTATCTCCGCAATATCTTCAAGCGGCAGTTCCCTTGCCAGCACAACTCTCTTTACGCCCATATCATAAAGCGTATTTGCGGCGGCATAATTTACAATACCCGTCTGCGTAGACATATGTATTTCCATATCGGGAGAATATTTTTTTATCATTGAAAGTATCCCGAGATCGGCTGCTATAACCGCATCCGCTCCCGACTCCTGCACTCCAAGTAAAAATTCAGGGAACCTTTCAAGCTCATGATTCCTTGGCAGCGTATTGCATGTAAGATATACCTTTACGCCCTTTGAATGAGCAAATTCTACCGCCTCTTTCAGCTGATCTTTATCGAAGCCGGCAGCTGCCGCTCTCATGGTAAACTGTTTTCCGCCCAGATAAACGGCATCCGCACCGAAAAGTACAGCTGCTTTAAGTCTTTCGTAGTCCCCTGCCGGAACAAGAACTTCAGGAACAGCCAGCTTGCTTTTTACCATACTTCCTCCGTCACTGTTGTTGTAACTGCGGTTTCAGATTCGTAAGAGCCATCACTGACATCTGTGTTTCCGCCTGAACCGACTCCAACTGCCACACTTGTAGATTCTTCGGAATCCACAGGCTCTGTTGACACATATTGATTGCCTTCAACCTTATTTATCCATGCTTCATGCTCTTCAAGCGTTCTTGAAAAATAGGTTTCCTTGGTATTTAAGTTGGAGTAGAAATAAAAATAGTCTGTTGAAGCAGGATAGAGCGCTGCCTGAATAGCATCGTATCCGGGATTGCATATTGCGCCCGCCGGAAGTCCGTCGCAAACATATGTATCATAAGCATTGAATAATTCCTCATCGTAGCTTTCAATATGAGGCTTAATAAAATCTTCTACATATCCGCTTGTAGGATCTGACTGCAGCTTTGGAAATGTCTCGGGATTATTGAGACGATTCCAGAAAACAGAGGAAATACGCGTCATCTGATCAAGCGAACCGGCTTCACGCTGTATCATTGACGCAAGAATAATAGTTTCGTCAAGGGAAATACCAAGCTCATCCATACGCTCATAGTCGCGCTTTGTTATTTTATCATTAAAATTACGGAGTATTTTCTGACACACAAGATCAACATCCATATTGGTGTAAAACTGATACGTATCAGGAAAAAGGTATCCCTCCATCTTATAGAATTTATCATTTGTAAAGCTTGGCAAATATGATTCATAATCAAGTCCAAAGGTTGATTTGTTATTAAAATAATCAATAAAATCATCAGCGTCGCATACGCCCTGTTCTTCAAGCAGCTCTGCCGCCTCCACAAGCCTGATACCCTCCGGAAACGCTATATTTACAACATCATTGCTGCCCAGTGACGGTGATGCGAGATTTTCAAATATGGTATCATAAGCCATATCTGCTCGAAGCTCATGATCGCCGGCAGTAAAATATTCGTCCTTTCCGCTTAAGCCTGCCATCACCCTGAAAAGCATTGGATACGTAATAACGCCCTCGTCTTTGAGTATTTCCGATATTTCTTCTGTACTCGATCCTGTAGGGATGGTGACAATCTTCGTGGTGCTGTCATTGCTTACGCCCAGAACATCTCTGCCGTATATAATTATAAGAAAGGCAAGCACCAGTGAAATACACAGAATAACGCCTGTAAGTATAATCGAACGCAAAGCTCTGTTCTTTTTCTTCTTCGATTTTTTCCTGCCTTTGTAATTGGACGAACCTGCTTTCTTCTTATGTACCTGAGTTTGACTTATACCGTCAAGGTCGCTGTAAAGCGAATCTTCCTCTGCGCGGGCATGCTCTCTTGAATCTGCAGCCGCTTCCGTACTCACCGCACTGTGAACTGCGGTCCTTTCAGCATGAAACGTCTTTTCACTAACTGACGGTATCGCCTCATTTGCTGCAGGCTCAGATTCATGAGTTTCAGTTCTGCTTGCTGTAAAAGGTCTTCGGTTTTCATCACGTTTCTCCTCCGAAGAAGCCGCCGATGTTTCAGTGAGTATCTGTCTGATAAGATCATCACTGTTATTTTGACTGTTATTTTCCATATAGTACCTCCACAGTTTTTTCCGTAATCAGCCCTTGCACGCCTATGTCTGTATCCTCTATAGGGACTTTTTCAATAATACACATCTCAGTACAGTACCCCATCGCACATACGTTCGGATGATTTTTCAGAAATCTGTCGTAATATCCGCCGCCATAGCCAATGCGCATGCCCTTTCTGTCAAAGGCAAGTCCTGGAACAAGGCAGATAACGTTTTCCCCTGTCACATCCGCTTCCACGCAAAAATCTTCCGGCTCTGGTATGCCGTATGCGCCGTCCCTGCAGTCATCAAAGCTTTTAACTGCATAAAATGACATTTTATGCTCAGGCAGGCATTTGGGAACGGCTGCTGTCTTTCCATCATGCCATATTCGCCGCAGTAACTCCCTTGTATCAGGCTCATTTCCAACAGATATAAAAGTTAAAACGATTTTCGCTTTTCTATAAATATCCGACTCAAGAAAATTTTCACGCATTTTACTGTCAAGAATTTCTTTTTCATCGGGAGAGACTCCTGCCCTAAGCTTTTTCATCTCCCTGCGGATATTCTCCTTCCGGCTTATAATATTACACATACTGACATCAGCCGAAGAGAATAGACGCCTTCAGCTTTTCTTTTACAGCTTTTCCGCAAAGAACAGCGGCAAGCTCCAAGCCAAATTCCACGGCAACTCCCGCACCTCTTGCAGTTGTAATATTACCGTCTGTTACAACGCCTTTGTTTCCGATAACAGCGCCTTTTAGATCCTTTTCAAAGCCGCTGTAGCATACGGCGGTTTTTCCCTCTTCTATAATTTTCGTTTCTTCCTCCACGCATCTTCTGATTTCTGCATTAAAAACAGCCTCGTCCTCCTCGACAAGATCAGAATTAAACTCTACGGG
>CAZINV010000054.1:0-6529 GCA_964540685.1 uncultured Ruminococcus sp. | reverse complement strand
AACAGGTTCGGACGGTAAAACTACAACCACATCAGTAATAACTGAATTTTTGGCTGCTTCCGGTATAACTGTTCATAAGGGCGGAAACATCGGGCGTGCTCTTCTTCCGATTATTGAAGAGATAAAAGAAACAGATGCTGCTGTAGTAGAACTTTCGAGTTTTCAGCTGCTTTCAATGCGTCAATCGCCTGATGTTGCGGTAATTACAAATATTGCTCCGAATCATCTTGACGTTCATGGCACTATGGAAGAGTACATTTCCGCGAAAGTGAATTTAATTGCTCACCAAAACGCTTTTTCAAAGACTATTCTAAATCTTGATAATGAGCTTACAAATAATCTTTCTCCCATGGTAAGAGGAACTCTCGTTAAATTTTCCAGAAAAGCCGTTCCTTACCGCGGCTCGTTTCTCAGAGAAGACGGTATGCTTTGCTATAATGACATGGGCGATATAACGCCTGTTGTACACATGGATGATATACGTATTCCCGGTATGCACAACGTGGAAAATTATCTGGCTGCAATAAGCGCAGTGTGGGGCGAAGTTCCGGCTGAAGCAGTAATCAGCGTTGCCAGAAATTTCGGCGGAGTAGAACACAGGATTGAATTTGTACGTGAATTGGACGGAGTCAAGTGGTATAATGACAGTATTGCTACAAGTCCTACTCGTGTGCTTGCAGGGCTTAATTCATTTAGCCAGAAGCTTATTGTAATAATGGGCGGCTATGATAAAAAAATCCCATTTGAACCTATGGCTGAAACAGTTTGTAAAAAGGTTAAGGTTATGATTCTTATGGGAGTAACTGCCGGAAAAATTGAGACTGCCGTTAGAGAATGTTCTTCATATAGTGATGGCAATCCTGTAATTATTCATGCTGATTCTATGGAAGATGCTGTAGAAAAAGCAAGAAATATCGCTGAAAGCGGAGATGTAGTGACCCTTTCGCCTGCATGTGCAAGCTTTGATCTTTATCCGAACTTTGAAGTAAGAGGAAATCACTACAAGAGAATTGTAAAGGAGCTTGGAAGTAGATAATGGATTTACGGGAAATATTAAAAAGTTTATCGTCTGCCCCTGGAGTGTCCGGCGAAGAACGTTTAGCCGGAGAAACATCGCTTGCGCTTCTGAAAAAATATTGTCCTGACGCATATATTGATAAAATGGGCAGTGTAATAGGAAAAGTGTGCTTTTCAGAAGGAAATGAATATCACATACTTCTTGACGCGCATCTTGACCAGGTTGGATTTATTGTAACTGCTGTTACAGAAGAAGGCTTTGTGAAAGTTGGCAATGTAGGCGGACTTGACATGCGTATAATGCCTGCTCAAAATGTATTGCTATATGGTAAAAGAACTATAAGCGGCGTTATTGCTTCTGTGCCGCCGCATCTGAGCAGTAGTGATAAAAAGGTTTCTGATATTACAGAGCTGCTGATTGATACGGGATATGATAAGAAAGAACTTGTTGAAATTATATCTCCAGGAGACAAAGTAACATTTGACACTCCGTTTATGCGGCTTCAGGGCGAACGTATAGCAGCTCATTCCATGGATGATAGATGCGGTATTGCGGCAATTCTTTATGCACTGGAGCTTATTTATGGAAAGAAGCTTCCTTGTAATTTGACTGTTTTGTTTTCCTCACAGGAGGAAACCGGCGAATGCGGTTCAGAAACTGCTGTATATAATATTGCTCCTGATATAGCTGTTGCAGTAGATGTTTCATTTGCTTTAGGTCACAATGATGATCCGGTTAAATGCGCTAAACTTGGAGAAGGTCCGATGATAGGGATTTCTCCAACTCTTTCCAGGGAAATAAGCAGCAGCCTTATCATTACTGCTAAAATTAAAAATATCCCATGGCAAATTGAAGTAATGAACGGAACAACAGGTACAAATGCGGATAAATTTTCAGTCAGCAGATGCGGAGTACAGAGCTGTACTCTGTCCGTCCCGCTCAGGTATATGCACACTCCTTCTGAAGTTATATCAGTTACAGATGTGGAAAATACAGGTAAGCTGCTTGCAGAATGGATTATGGGAGGATTATATGTTAAGTAAACACTTGGAAGAACTCTGCATTTTGTGCGGAGCATCCGGCAATGAGTCTTCAGTACGTGAATATATCTGCAAAAATTCAATTCCATATGCTGATAATATTCGAATCGACCCTTTAGGAAACCTTATTGTAGAAAAGAAAGGTACAAATCTATCTCATAAAAAACTTATGGTAAGCGCTCATATGGATGAAGTCGGACTTATTGTAACTTATATAAATGACGACGGTACGATGCAGATTGCGCCTGTAGGCGGCGTAGACGCATTTGTTGCAATAGGCAGACCTGTTATTGCCGGCTGTAATATAAACGGCGTTATAGGTGCAAAACCTGTTCATCTTTTGGACAGCAATCAGCGTGGAAAGCAGCCTGAATTTTCAGAACTTTATCTTGATATAGGTGCGGAAAGCAGGGAACAGGCAGAAAAAATTGCATCTCCGGGAACATATGTCCATTTTATGCCTAAATTTACCAGGCTTGGAGGAAACAGAGTTTGCAGCAAAGCACTGGACGACAGAATTGGATGCGCTATTATGATGGAGCTTTTAAAAGAGAACCTGCCTTATGATGTGACCTTTGCCTTTCTTGTTCAGGAAGAAGTCGGTTTAAGGGGCGCTAAAGCGGCAGCATATTCCGTAAATCCGGATATAGCAATTGTTCTTGAGGCTACAACTGCGGCAGATATTACAGGTGCGGATGGCGACGCAAAGGTGTGCTCTCTCGGAGCAGGACCTGTTGTTTCATTTATGGATAAGAGTACTATCTATGACAGAGAACTTTATGACATTGCTTTTTCGGAATGTGACAAAATGGGACTTCCCTGTCAAACCAAAACCCGTATTGCAGGAGGGAATGACAGCGGAGCAATACATTTGAGCAGGGGAGGAGTACGTACTATCGCCATTTCAGCTCCGTGCAGGTATCTGCATTCTCCGTCATGCGTCGCAGATATGAATGATATTGAAAATTGCCTTAAGCTTACAAGAGCGATGATAGAGAAAGCTGCACAGATATGATAACACGTGTATATGATTTTTCGGCAAATGAAAAAGCCATAATAAAGAAAAGCTGGCGCGGTAAAAAACTGCTTGCATATTTCAAAGCATATGGCGGTGAATATGATTTTTGTCAGTTTTTTCGTATAAGCTATGAAAATGCGGCGGGCTACATGTTTTTGCTCAATTCTACTTTAGTAATCTGTTCAAATGATGATTTGCCAGCAGAGGAAACATCAGACTTTATAAAAATGCACTTGCCGTTTCGTATTGAATGTCCTCAGAATATGATTGATTCGCTTAGTAAGATTTCAAATTATCAGCTTTTACGCAGAACACTTTTTAAATTGAAGCCTGATAAAGTTTCAGATAATTTTAATGAAGCTGATATTGAGTTTAATCCGAAACTTTCAGACGTTTATGATATTCTTAAAGAGGGCTTTCCGAATCTTACAGATTATTCTCTATGGCTTACTGATACTTCTCATAGATGCAGGCACGGTGTAAGCCACGTTTTAACATATAAAAATAGTACTACTGTAACTATAGTTTTCGATCAGGAAAACAATATTATGATAGGGCAGGTTGCTACTCGCGCAGCAAACAGAGGAAGCGGTTATGCAGGAGATTTTCTTAAATGGCTTGCCGCGTGGCTCGTAGAAATGGGTAAAGAAGCTGTGCTTTATGCGCTTGATATAAGAAGAAGCTTCTATCAGCAAATAGGTTTTGAAGAAATAGAAGCAGAATATGTTCTTGAACGAAAAGATGTTATAAAGGAAAACACAGAAAAAGGAGCTTTATGATAGTATGGATATAAAAGATTTCTTTAATATAGACGATAGAATATTGGAAGCGGCAGCCGCTGCCGAAGATGCTGCTGCCGCTGACTTTAAACTTATTGAAAATACAGCTGCTTATAATGGAGCAAAGGTTCTTGCGGCTTTTCAAAAAAACCGCGTAAGCGAGCCTTGCTTTTATGGCAGCACAGGTTATGGATATGGAGACATAGGGCGGGACGTTATCGATCGAGTTTTTGCAGATACATTTAAAACGGAAGACGCTCTTGTTCGTCATAACTTTGTTTCCGGTACGCATGCTTTAACAGTTGCACTTTTCGGCAATCTTCGCACTGGAGACAAAATAGTATCCATTACAGGAAAACCATATGATACTCTTGATGAAGTTATTGGACTCAGCGGTAAATCCGGAGACGGCTCTTTGAAAGATTATGGTATAGAATATTCGCAAGTGGATTTGCTGCCGGACGGCGCACCTGATTATGATTCTATTGAAAAGGGTGCAGCTGGGGCAAAGGTAGCTTACATACAGCGATCAAGAGGCTATTCTCTCAGACCTGCATATACTATGGAACAGATCCGTAAAATGGCAGAAGCTGTACGCAAAGGAAATCCTGACGCAATTATTATGGTTGATAATTGCTACGGCGAATTTGTAGAGGAAACAGAGCCTGCGCAGAACGGCGCAGATATTATAATCGGTTCGCTTATAAAAAATGCAGGCGGCGGTATTGCAAGAACAGGAGGATATATTGCAGGCAAAAAAGAACTTGTTGAAAAATGTGCGTTTCGTCTTACATGTGCAGGTATGGGCAAAGAAGTCGGATGTACTCTTGGCATGAACAGGGAAATACTTCTTGGATTTTTCCATGCGCCTGAATGTGTGGCAAACGCCTTAAAAACAGCAGTGTTTGCTTCAGCGTTGTTTGGCGGATTCGGATTTGAATGTTACCCAAAAGCAGGAGAAAAACGCGGAGATATTGTGGAAGCTATATGTCTTGGAAATGACAGGAATCTTATGGCTTTTTGCCAGGGAATACAGGCAGGATCTCCTGTCGATTCACACGTTGTACCTGAGCCTTGGGATATGCCTGGCTATACGAATAAAGTAATAATGGCAGCCGGTGCGTTTACAATGGGAGCGTCAATAGAACTTTCAGCAGATGCACCGCTTCGTGAACCTTATGCAGTATGGATGCAGGGCGGAGTCACGTATACAAGCGGAAAAATCGGTATTCTTTTAGCTGCTCAGAAAATGCTGGAACAGGGGCTTATTGAACTGTAAACTAAAAATTTCGTAAACCGGTTGACATAATTTCAAATGCATGGTACAATAAATAAGATGGGGTATTTGTAGTAGTTTGTATTTCTAATAATTTTGAGAAACGGAGGAAAACTCGTGGGAGAACGAAAATTATGCTATGGCTGTATGATGCAGACAGATTATGAGGACGGAGTATGTCATCGCTGTGGTTATAATGAGAATGTTCCTATAAATGAAGTGTTTCTTCAGCCCGGAACAGAGCTGAAGAATAGATATATAGTTGGCGCAGCTCTTTCTATGAATGGAGAGGGAATTACATATATAGCACTGGATCATTCACTCAGCTGCCGTGTTCTGCTTCGTGAATATATGCCGCTTAATCTTTGCTCACGTTCTGCCGGTTCACCGGTGATACATGTAGATAGTTCTAATCTGCCTAAGTATAAAGTACTTATGGAAGAGTTTTCTGAACTGAATAAATCTGTAGCGCAAATACGGGAACAGATACAAATCTATCAGGTAATCGATATTTTTACAGAGAATAATACCGCATATGCAGTGTATGAATTTATTGATGGAATGCGGTTTGTTGATTTCTTAAATGAGAATGCTGGGGAACTTAGCTGGGGACAGCTTTCGAGTATGCTGCCTCCATTTCTTAATACGCTCAGTGTTCTGCATAATAATGGAGTATTGCATCGGGCTATAAGTCCTGAAACTATATATGTTACTAAAAAGTGTGAGCTTTTGCTGACAGATTTTTCTGTAGCTGCTGTAAGAACGTCCAATACAGAGTTGGATTGTGAAATTTTTGGAGGGTATGCAGCCCCTGAACAGTATTCCGCAAGCAACAGGCAGGGAACATGGACTGATGTTTATGCGGTATGTGCTGTTTTATACCGTGTGCTTACAGGCAGTATGCCGACAAACGCTATAAGCCGTATGGAAAATGATAACCTGATAGCTCCGTGCATTTTGAATCCAAATATTTCACGCGGTGTATCCGATGTTATAATGAAAGGTTTGAATCTTGTAAGTGCAGATAGAATTCAAACAATTGATGAGCTGGCATCCCGGCTTTTTAGTGAGCAAACTCATAGCTATACAAGTTTTAACAGAAAAAAGGCAGATAATCAGCATACGCAGAGCTATGATAGAAATGAATATTATGATAATAATGGCAATAATAGACCGGAAGAGTATACAGATGATTATTCATATGACGATTATGGCAATGAAAGCTATCAGCCAAATACATATAATGAACAGCAGTCAAGTGCAATTGACCGTGTAAAAGTTCCGCTTATTATAGGTATGCTTTTGCTTGTGGTGCTTCTTATAGGATTATATTTTATTTTCCTGAAAGACAGCAGCGGAAGTGAAGCTTCAACATTAATTACAAGTACTGCTGCTCAG
>CAZINV010000053.1:0-6754 GCA_964540685.1 uncultured Ruminococcus sp. | reverse complement strand
CCTATGAAGGATGGCGTTATTACAAATGATAATAGGATTCAGGCTGCTCTTCCTACAATTAATAAGCTGACCAAGGACGGCGGCAAGGTTATTCTTTGCTCTCATCTGGGCAAGCCGAAGAACGGACCTGAGGCTAAGTTCTCTCTTAAGGCTGCTGCTGACAGACTGGGAGAGCTGGTCGATACAAAAGTTACATTCGTTCCGTCTGACGTTGTCGTTGACGATAATGTAAGAGCTGCTGTTGACGCTATGAACGACGGAGAAATAATCGTTCTCGAAAATACAAGATTCCGCGGCGCAGATGAAACAAAGAACGGAGAAGAATTCAGTAAGGAATTGGCTTCTTTGGCAGATGTGTTCGTAATGGATGCTTTCGGCAGCGCACACAGAGCGCATGCGTCTACAGCAGGCGTTACGAAATTTGTTGATACAACAGCTGTAGGCTATCTGATGCAAAAGGAGATAAAGTATCTCGGCAACGCCGTAGAAGATCCTGAAAGACCTTTTGTTGCAATTCTCGGCGGAGCTAAAGTTGCCGACAAGCTCAATGTTATATCCAATCTTCTTGAAAAGTGCGATACACTCATTATCGGCGGCGGCATGGCATATACATTTATCAAGGCAACCGGCGGCTCTATTGGCACTTCTCTCGTTGATGATGAAAAGATTGACTATTGCAAGAAAATGCTGGCTAAGGCGGAAAGCCTTGGCAAGAAGATCCTTCTTCCTGTTGATACAGTGACCGCTTCTGAATTTCCGAATCCTATTGACGCTGAAATTACAGTTGAGAACTGCGATTCTGATAAGATTCCGGACGGCATGATGGGACTTGACATTGGCATAAAGACACAAGAGCTTTTTGCTGACGCTGTGAAAAATGCAAAGACGGTAGTATGGAATGGACCTATGGGCGTATTTGAAAATCCAATTCTTGCAAAGGGTACCATTGCTGTTGCGAAGGCTCTTGCCGAGACAGACGCTACAACGATTATAGGCGGCGGAGATTCTGCGGCAGCTGTTATGCAGCTTGGCTTTGCTGATAAAATGAGCCATATTTCTACAGGCGGCGGCGCTTCTCTTGAATATCTTGAGGGTAAGGTTCTGCCGGGCGTTGATGTAATTGCTGACAAGTAATAACTTTAAGACAGATATGAAAAAGGAGTTTAAATCATGAATAAGGCACTGAGAAAGGCTATTATCGCCGGTAACTGGAAAATGAATAAGAACCGTAAAGAAGCAGCTGAGCTTATTGAAGCTTTGAAGCCGATTGCAGCTGATAAGACATGCGGAGTGGTTATTTGCGTACCGTTTACAAATCTTGAAACAGCTTTGAACCTTACGGAAGGAACAAATATTGAGGTTGGCGCAGAGAATGTACACTTCGAGAAGAGCGGTGCGTTCACAGGTGAAATTTCGGCTGATATGCTGACTGAAATGGGCGTTAAGTATGTTATCGTCGGCCACTCCGAGAGAAGACAGTATTTTGGTGAAACAGACGAAACTGTTTGCAAGAGAACAATGGCTGCTTTGGAAGCAGGTATGACTGTTATTCTGTGCGTTGGCGAAACTCTTGAAGAAAGAGAGCTTGGTATTACAGAGGAAATCGTTGCAAAACAGGTTAAGGTCGCTCTTTCAAAGGCTTGTGAAAAGTGCGTAAAGAACGTTATTATTGCGTATGAGCCTGTATGGGCTATCGGCACAGGCAAGACAGCTACAGCTGAACAGGCTGAGGAAGTTTGCGCATTTATTCGTAAGACTGTTGCCGGTATGTTCGGTCAGGCTGCTGCTGATGGCATGACAATTCAATACGGCGGTTCTATGAATGAAAAGAATTGTGCAGAGCTGCTGGCTAAAGAAGACATTGACGGCGGTCTTATCGGAGGCGCGTCTTTGGTTGCTGAAAAATTCGGCGTTCTGTTGGAAGAAGCTTCTAAGTAAATCTGAAGGGCGTCTTTAAAACGTTAAACAAAAGCAGGCGGTTAAAAACCGCCTGTTTCTGAAAGGATAGATAAAAATGAGCAAAAGACCTGTTGCACTTATTATTATGGATGGCTTTGGATATAATCCGGATGATTACGGCAATGCTATAAGAGCTGCCAAAAAGCCTAACCTTGACAAATATTTTAAAGGTCCATGCACTCTTATAGGAGCAAGCGGACTTAACGTTGGCCTGCCTGATGGTCAGATGGGAAACTCTGAGGTAGGGCATACGAATATCGGTGCCGGAAGAATTGTTTATCAGATGCTGGTTAAGATTACAAAGGATATTAAAGACGGTGTATTCTTTAAGAATCCGGCGCTGACTGCTGCAATGGAAAACTGCAAGGCAAAAGGCAGCGCTCTTCACCTTATGGGGCTGCTTTCACCGGGAGGCGTACATAGTCACATGGAACACCTCTACGGACTTCTTGAAATGGCAAAGCAGAACGGTATCGAAAAGGTTTACGTTCATGCGTTTTTGGATGGCAGAGATGTTCCGCCGTCATCTGCTGCTGAATTTATGAAAGAAGCCTGCGATAAGATGAAGGAAATCGGAACAGGCAAGATTGCAACTATCTCCGGACGTTATTATGCAATGGATAGAGATAATGCATGGGACAGAGTTGAAAAGGCATATGCTGCCATGGTTTACGGAGAAGGCGTTAAGGGCTGCTGTCCTGTAAAGGCTATTGAGGATTCTTATGCAAATGGTGTTACAGATGAATTCATGCTGCCTACAGTAATTGATCCTGATGGAAAGGTCTCTGAGGGTGACAGCGTAGTATTTTTCAATTTCCGTCCGGATCGTGCAAGACAGATAACAAGAAGCTTTGTTGATCCTGAGTTCAGCGGATTTGAGCGCAGAAACGGATATTTTCCAGTGCACTTTGTATGTATGGCGCAGTATGACGCTGCTATGCCGAATGTGTCTGTTGCATATCCGCCTGAGGAACTTAAAATGACTCTTGGAGAATATCTCAGCAAGAGCGGCAAAACACAGCTGCGTATTGCAGAGACACAGAAGTATGCCCATGTAACATTCTTCTTCAATGGCGGCGAGGAAAAGACATTTGAGGGCGAGGACAGAATACTCATTCAAAGCCCTGACGTTCCTACTTTTGACTTAAAGCCTGAAATGAGCGCGTATGAAGTAACCGATTCAGTTGTAAAAGCTATTGAAAGCGATAAATACGATGTCATTATCCTGAACTATGCAAACTGTGATATGGTAGGACATACAGGTATTTTTGAAGCTGCAAAAGCTGCTGTTGAAGCTGTTGACACATGCGTAGGAAGAATGGTTGAAGCCGTTTTGTCAAAGGGAGGAGCGGCGCTTATAACAGCTGACCATGGCAACGCTGATAAGATGTATGAAGCTGATGGATCGGCATTTACAGCGCATACTACAAATCCGGTTCCTTTTGCTGTAGTAGGCGAGGATTGCGAGCTTCGCGAGGGCGGCGTACTTGCAGATATTGCACCTACAATTCTTGAACTTCTGGAACTTCCGCAGCCTGCCGAAATGACAGGCAAGAGCCTTATCAAGCGATAATATTTATAACGAGAATAATAACATTTAAACTTACGGCTGCTGCGATAATGATTCGCGGCAGCTGTTTTTCATTTTTGTATTTGCCTTAAAGAATACAGAGCGTTTGCTTTGTTCATAAAAAATAAATATTGCATTTTTGCATAAATTATCTGTATCTATTGCATTTTTTTGTAAAATCGTGTATAATAGTATCATAAATGAGTTAAAAAAGCTTTTTGGGAGGATTGAGCAATGAAGAAGTGGCAGATCGCATCGCCGGATAAAAAAACCGCTGAAGATTTAAGCAGAAGCGGCAATATCTCAATGCTGTGTGCAGAAGTTTTGGCTGCACGAAATATAAAATCATTGGAAGAAGCGTCGCGGCTTCTTAATTGCGACGGGTTGTCCGACCCATTTATATTACAGGATATGCAGTCTGCCGTATATGTTATAAACGAAGCTATTGATTGCGGTACGCCTATGTGCATCTATGGAGATTATGATTGCGATGGTATTATGGCAACCGTTATTCTTTATTCCTACCTTGCAGAGCTTGGAGTTGACGTTACATACTATATTCCAGAGCGCGAGGAAGGATATGGCATGAATGAAGCTGCTGTCAGAAAGCTAAAGGAAGAGGGAACAGGTCTTATCATAACGGTTGATAACGGAATTACAGCTTTAAAAGAAGCTGAGCTTATATACGAGCTTGGAATGCGCCTTGTGGTAACAGATCACCATCAGCCTCTTGATGCGCTTCCTCGAGCGGAAGCAGTCGTTGACCCTCATAGAAGCGACTGTCCGTCTCCATATAAAAAGTACTGCGGCGCAGGTATTGCGCTTATGCTTGTTGCAGCTCTCAATGACGGCGATTATACTATAGCAATGGAAGCTTTTGCAGAATTTGCGGCTATTGCTACTGTAGCAGATGTGGTGGAGCTTTCCGGTGAAAACAGATTTCTTGTTCAGAGAGGGCTTATGTATCTTGCCAATACTGAACGTCCGGGGCTTTTAGCGCTTATGGAAAAAAGCGGTATTTTGGGAAAGAAGCTTACTTCTTCTTCTCTTGCGTTTTCAATAGCGCCAAGAATAAATGCAGCAGGGCGCTTCAGTTCCCCGACAAAGGCTGTGTGTTTGCTTCTTGCGGAGGAAGAGAAAGATGCCGTCAAGCTTGCAGAGGAACTTGAAATCTGCAACGCTGACAGAAAAAAAGAAGAGGAGAAAATCCTTAGGGAGGTAGAAAAGCAAATTGCCAGACAACCATATCTGCTTTCTGAAAGGGTTCTTGTATTTTCCGGAAAGAACTGGCATCACGGCGTAATAGGAATTGCAGCGGCAAGGCTGCAGGAACGTTTCGGAAAGCCGGTATTTATGATAACCATAGAGGAAAATGGCGCAAGAGGCTCTGCACGTTCTTTCGGTGGATTTTCTGTTTTCGATTGCCTTAACGCCTGCAAGGAGCATCTTACAAAGTATGGCGGGCATCCCGGTGCAGGAGGCTTTTCGCTTGAAAAGGAAAGCATACCTGAATTTAAAAAGGCAGTTGCAAAATATTCAGCAGAGAATTTTCCTGAAATGCCTGTTCTTACTGTTCGGGCTGACAAGCTTATGCTTCCTGCAGATATGACAATTGAAAATATAGGCGGACTTAGCATTTTAGAGCCTGTAGGGGCAGGGAATCCCTCGCCTGTTTTTGCTTTATGCCATGCCGTTCTGAAAGAGCTGGTGCCGCTTTCCGGCGGAGTTCATACTAAGCTTAGACTTATTTACGGAACTATGGCGATAGAAGCTCTTTTATTTCGTGTACCGCCTGAAAATGTGAATTTGAAGCCTGAGGATATGTGCGATCTTATTGTAAGCGCGGGAATAAATATTTATAACGGCCGTAAAAGCATAAGTCTTATTGTACAGGACTACAGAAGAAGCGGCACGCCGCAGGCGAAATATTTTGCTGCTTTAGCTGCCTATGATAAATTCGTAAGAGATGAAGAGATGCCAAAAGCATACTATGCCGCTATTGCTCCAAAACGTGAGGATCTTGTTGCTGTTTATAAAAATATCGGCGAAAAGGAAATTGATATAGACGCTCTTTTCGTTCGTATGCAGCCGCTTGCTATGAATTATTGCAAGCTGCGTATTGCTCTTGACGTTTTTGCAGAGCTGGGACTTGTTGTCATAAATGGATACAACGGTACTGTCAGAAAGCTTCATGTAAATGAAAGCGTTAATTTAGAGGATTCCAAACTGCTTCGTAAAGTAAGGGAAAAAGGGGAGGTATAGCCATGAGTGAAGAAAAAGCCAAGTCAATGATCACAATTGAAGATCTGACCAAGAAGATAGTTGAAACTGACAGAAAATATAATCTCAGCAAGATTATTTCCGCATACGAATTTGCGGAAAAAGCCCATGGCGATCAAAAGCGTTCATCGGGAGAACCGTATATCATACATCCTCTTTCAGTAGCTGAGATACTTGTTGATCTCGGCATGGATACGGATACTATTTGCGTCGGGCTTCTTCATGATGTTGTGGAGGATACAGAGTATACACTTGATGATATCCGTTCACACTTCGGGCAGGATGTTGCAATGCTTGTAGACGGAGTTACTAAATTAAGCCGTATTCCTATTTTTGATAAGCAGCAGCAGCAGGCTGAAAACTTTATGAAAGTGCTTCTTGCTATGTCTCACGATATACGTGTAATGATAATAAAACTGGCTGACAGGCTGCACAATACACGTACTTTAAAATATCTTCCGCCCTATAAACAGCGCAGAATAGCACTGGAAACAATGAACATTTATGCTCCTATTGCTCACAGGCTTGGAATACACACTATACATGAGGAACTTGTGGATTTGTCTTTTAAATATCTTGACCCTTTTGCATATTCTGAGATTGAGCATGTTATGCTTCTTAAAAAGGAAAAGCGGGAGGCGTTTATTGAGTCTATAATCGAACGCTTGAAAAGACGTCTTGCGGAAGAAAAGTTTGAAAAGGAACCTGTGATTTCAGGCAGAGTAAAGAGCATATACGGCATTTACAAGAAAATATATATGAATCACAAGAATATTGATGAAATATTTGACAAATATGCTATACGTGTCATTGTAAGCAATCAGACCGAGTGCTATCATGTGCTTGGCATAGTTCACGGCTTCTTCAGACCTATACCCAATCGCTTCAAGGATTATATTGCAAACCCCAAGGCCAATATGTATCAGTCGCTTCATACTACTGTAA
>CAZINV010000052.1:0-6793 GCA_964540685.1 uncultured Ruminococcus sp. | reverse complement strand
AATGCCTATGGATGAGTGTATACAGTATCTTGATACCGCCCCCGAAAAGGTTATTGCAAAGGCATTTGACCTTGTATTAAACGGAACTGAGCTTTCATCAGGCTCTATACGTATCACGGACTACGAGCTTCAGCAGAAAATGTTTGAGTCGCTTGGTCTGAGCGATGAGGAAATCGAAGCTAAGTTTGGATTCCTTGTTGAAGCTTATAAATATGGCGCTCCGCCTCACGGCGGCTTAGGCATTGGTCTTGATAGACTGACAATGTCTCTTCTGGAAGCTGAAAGTCTGCGTGATGTTGTGGCATTTCCAAAGATTCAAAATGCAAGCGAGCTGATGAGCGAATGCCCCTCCGCTGTTGACAAGGAAAGCCTTGATGTACTTGGAATTATGCCAATACCTAAGGAGACAAATGAATAACAGCTATACCGTGAAAAGCCGTCAGCGCTGGCGGCACCGCAACAGAGGCTGCCTTAAAACAAAAGGCAGCCTCCTGCATTACTCATTTAAAAATTTAATCGGATCAACGTAAATATTGTTCTTCAGCACTTCAAAATGCAGATGCGGCTCCTGTTTGCTTTCAATATCAGCAGTATCTCCTACCGAACCGATAATCTGTCCGCTTTCAACCTCATCTCCCTCCGTAACTGAAAGACTTGCACTGAGTCCGCAATATCTGCTTACTATCCCATTTCCGTGGTCAACAGTTATGCAAACTCCCCATAACGCATCCTTAGCAACCTCCAATACGGTACCATTGTCAATTACACAGACAGCGCTTCCTTTTTCAGCTGCAATGTCTGTACCATTGTGAGTCTGCCATGTACCGGTCGTTTCAGACTTTACAAGCTCTCCGTTACTGAATTCCTCCTGAATTTCTCCCTCGATAGGCATTACAAGCACATGGTCAAACTCTTCTTCCTGCACGGTTTCAGTCACGTCCTCTGTTTCAGCCTGTATTTCGGTTTCATCGGCAGCTTCCGGTTTTACATCTGCTGCAGCGTCATAGACCTGATAGGAAGTTGACGCAGACAGCGTTTCTGTATTTGTTTCCGTATTCGATACGGCAGTAGTCTGAGTTGCCGCCGTAATGTCATTTTGGAGAGAATTTATATTTTCCTCCAAAGTTGAAGTTGCCGCCTGATAGGCATACGCACAGGCTGCTCCAATCATTGCAAGACTTATAAGCAATGCAGTGTAGAAACCTTTCAGGCGTGTCTTTTTTGGCTGATTCGTTTCGTTTTTCAAATCAAACACCTCCGACTCTATTGTGAGCCGGAGGTGTAATTTTTATGCAGAACTATTAAAATATTTTTCTTATACTAATCTATTGCCAGCTTGATGAAAGAGGCAGTGCCAAACATATCCGTAAGGAATGCTTTGCGCAGTGCTACCTTTAGCCATTTAGCCTTTAGTCAAGCTTTTGATACTCAGCAGGTATCCCTGTATCTATTATTTCCTTTATCTTCTCCATAGACCATTCATTATATGGCGCTACGCTCGAAATTTGCGGCAGTCCGTGAGCGCTGCAAAGCTCCTCTGTATAATCACAATATGGAATCACTCTGAGATCATCATAATTGCTTCCCTCAAAATGCGTAATAACAGGACTTACCTGTACATTCTCAATTGATATGTTGTTATCAATATCGGAGGTAATATCAAATTCAGCTATCTCGCCAATAAGATTTATGTTATAAGTCTGAGAGGAAATAAAATTACCAAGAGAATAAAATACAAATCCCTGCGTTCCGTCAGAACGTGTAAGGTACTCCATAGTTTGAGGAACATGGGGATGGGTTCCCAAAATAACATCTGCTCCCCAATCAACCATGTTTTGCGCCAGCTGCTTTACACTTTCACTTACCTCAAAGGAATCTTCAGTACCCCAATTAACCGATACAATTACAGCGTCCGCAATATCGTTAGCTGCTTCTATCTGAGATTTTATCTTTTCCTCTTCCGAGGTGAAAACTACCTGTATAGTTGAATCTTCAAGATAATCATAGCTGTCCAAAGCCTCTGTATACGCCAAAAAAGCAATCTTTATCCCATTGATTTCACACGTGCGGATATTATTCATATCGTTTTCATTCTTATAGACGCCATAGGTAATAAGTCCCTGATAGCTGCTCTTCATATTTTCCCAGTATGCCATACAGGACTCAAGTCCGCTAACGCCTTTATCTAAGAGATGATTATTTGCCATTGAAAAAACGTTAAACCCTGTATCAATAAGCGCATTGCCGACTTCAGCAGGAGAGTTAAAAATACCGCCGCTGTAGCTCAGCTCTATATCATCATTATCGCAGATAAGCGTTTCCTGATGTATTATCTTAACATCTCCACGGGATATAATATCCTTTGCCCCTTCATAGCAAAATCCGAAATTATAATCTCCTGTTTCAGCATGGGAAACAGCGCTGTTCACAACGCCCGTCTGTACCATGTTATCGCCGGCTGCAACAATATGAGCAGAACTTATACCGCGTGTAACGTTGGCAATAGTAGCCTCTTCACGCCCGACAGAACCGTCCATACCGGCATTTAACCCTGATTTCGCGCTGTTGCCATTGTCAATGGAACGGCAGCTTGCCATACATATAAACAACAGTGAAAGTCCTGCTGCTAAAATTTTACTTTTACGCATACATTTCATCCCTTACTAATATCTTATTATTTTAAGTATATCACATTTTCTCATAAATTGCAACATATACCGGCACATTTTATAATTATTTTATTTTTGAATATATTTCTTAGCTTTTCATAAAATAACAAGAAAAACAGAAAGGCGGAATTTCAATGAATGATTTTGCAGATGAAACAATTAATCCGGATCTTGCGCAAAATATCAGCCGCATAAAAGAAATATCGGATGGCAGCTCGGACGTTATGATAAACGAGTTTACTCTGAGCGGCGTACCTGCGGCTCTGCTTATATGCGAAGGCATGGTTTCAACGGCAATTATAACCGATCTTATCCTTGAACCCATAACAAGTTTGCAGCTTGCAGATGTTACAGTTCCTAAACTTATGGAATACCTGAATAACAGACTCCTTTTGTCCCTTGACAGAGCCGAAGCAAAAAATTATCGGGATCTCTTTAGATTTCTCAATTCCGGCTTCGCAGTTATTCTGCTAAACGGCGCGTCATCAGCTCTTGTATACGGAGTTCAGGGCTACGACAAGCGCTCTGTTTCAGAACCGTCCGGTGAAAGCAACGTTATGGGTGCAGAAGACGGCTTTACAGAAATTGTGCGTGTGAACATGTCCCTTGTAAGGCGGCGTATGAAAACTCCATTTCTTAAAATGGAACTTTTTCCTGTAGGCGACAAAAGCCAGACAGATATATGCCTTTGCTATATGTATGACCGAGTGCCTGATAAACTTATTTCTGAGATAAAAAAACGCTTGCAGAATACAGAGCTTGAAAGCATTCTGTCAACAGGCTATTTGCAGCCGTTTCTTGAAAACAGAAGAGGCTGCCTTTTTGATACTGTAAGCACTACTCAGCGTCCCGATGTCCTTACAGCAAAGATATTAGAAGGCAGAGTAGGCATTATAATTGACGGAACTCCTTTCGCGCTTGTTGTGCCAAAGCTTATGTGCGAAAGCTTTCAGACAATGGATGATTACTGTTTCAGACCATATTATACCACCTGTATCCGCATTTTAAAATACCTCTCTTTTCTCATAACACTTCTTCTGCCTGCACTTTATGTAGCTGTATCGCTTCATCATCCTGAGCTTTTAAACAGAACGCTGCTGCTTATTCTGGCGGAAGCAGAAAAAAGCGCACCTATTTCTCTTACTATGGAAGCAATAGGAGTACTGCTTGTATATGAGATAATACGTGAAGCAGGTCTGAGACTTCCAAAAGCGGTAGGAGGCTCTGTAAGCCTTGTGGCAGGTCTTATTGTAGGAGACGCTGCCGTATCGTCCGGACTTATAAGCACCCCGATGCTTACCGTGACAGCAATTGCTGTTATAAGCGGCTTCGTTATACCTGATCTCAATCAGCCAATAACAATACTTCGTATAGCATTTATACTCGCAGGAGGACTGCTTGGTCTTTTCGGAATAGGACTGCTTGGCGGCGCTGTAATCTTCAACGCGTGCGCCGGCGAAAGCTTTGGCTTCCCTGCAACCGCGCCTATTGCACCATTCCGTAAACGGGGCATGAGAGATATTCTCACAAGAGTAAGCTTTAGAAAAATGCAAAACGGTAATTTCACTGTGGAGGAATATCATGAATAAAATCAGCGGCAGTCAGATCGCAGCAGTACTTCTGCTGTCAAGCGCATTTATGCTCATGTGCCTTTCCGCACCTATTGGAACAGAATATATGGCAGGTACCGCAATATCATTTGCAGCGCAGGCTTTACTCTGTATTCCCATTATCCTTTTGTACAAAAAAGGTTTTTCACTCTCCCTCTACTGTAATGAAAAGCATTATGCTGTTCCCTGCCTTTTTGCTCTTTACTTTATGCTGCGCGGAGGCGTCTCCTTTATACTTGTATGGAACGGCGGAAAACAGCTTTCGCTGCCATTTTCCAACCCGATTGTAACAGCGGTTCTCATAGGAATAGTTTGCTTTTACACGGCGTCTTTGGGACTTCGCGCGCTGGCAAGAGCTTCATCCATTGTATTCGGAATATTGACGCTTACCGCAGCTGTTCTCATGATAGGCGCATGGCGGAGTATCAATACAATGGAGCTTGCGGAAACCGCTGAAAATACAATTGCAGGCAGCGTTCTTCGCAACCTTTCCCTTGCAGATACGCTTCCCGCTCTTTTTGTACTTCTGAATTTCACTGAAAAGAAAAATTACCATAAAGCCCTTTTATTCCTGCCCCTCGGACTTCTGCTGTGGGAGATGGTGCTTTTCCTATGTATCACTGTACTCGGCAGCCTTCTGCCTTCTGCACCATATCCTTTCTTTCTTCTCACAGCTGTTTCCCAGCCCTTCAGCAGCCAGAGAGCGGACGCGCTTTATCTGATTTTATTCGTACTTTTGTGCATATTGAGAATAACTCTTTTAACGGTTCTGTCAGCGCATCTGCTCGGTATGGCTTTCCCGAAGCTCAGATTCAGAAGCGCTATATCTCTGCTTATTATGATAGGCACAGCAGCAGCTCTCGGCGCAGTAAATTATACAGAAAGCATATTATGTATAGTGACTATTCTTATATTTGCTTTTGTTATACCTCTAATCTTCTGTATAGCGCTTAAAAATCACAATTCATGGAAAAGGAAGGAAAAATCATGAAAAAGCTTGTTTCGATATATTTGTGCATAAATATCCTGCTTTTAACCGGATGCCGGAATACTGTGGAAGTTCGTGAAAGAGCATTTGTACAAAACGCGTCATTCAGCGGAAACAGTAATATATCGCTTACTCTGTATCCATTTGAAAATGAAAAAGAACTGTCAAAAGGCAGCGGACTTACAATAGCGGAAGCCGTTGAAAATGCCGCTGTATTTTCGGGAAAAGAAATTTTTATGGGGCATTTGGAGCTTTTATGCTTTGATGAGCCTGATTTTACCGATAAGCTTGAAAGCTTCCTTACTGATTACCGAATATCCCCGAGCTGCAAGGTAATTTATTTATCAGGGTATTCTCTGCCAGAGGACTGCGATACGACCCTTCTGACCGACAGGCTGATTATGGAAGAGGAAAAGGGACATATACCTGAAACAGATCTGTTTCACATTCTATCTGAAAAAAATGGCAAAGACAGTGCCGCTCTGGTTCCTGCAATCACGGAAAAAGGTCTGTCCATGTGCATATTAAAAGACGGCAGCGAACCTTATATCATTTCTGAAAAAGCGGCGGAAGGTCTGTGCTGGCTGAGAGGTAAAAATTATCCTGAACGAATATCATTAAGCGGCGAAAACGATGCTGTAGATTTTGAGATATATTCGGCAAATACTAAGCTGTCATCAGAAATAAAAAATAACATTCCATGCATAACAGCTTATATAACCGTTAAAGGTACAGGCAATGCACAGGCTGCAAAAAGCATTATAGAAGCAAGATGCAAAGACGCCATCGAAGAAACTTTGAAAAGCGCAAAATCCGATGTTGTCGGCATTGATGAATGTCTGGCAAAAAACTATCCTGAATATTATGAAGCGCAGGACTTTGAAACAATAAAATGGGCAGCCGATTTCAAGTGTATTGTTGATTTTGAATAGGTATCAGCTGAGGTAAAATACAGATTCACATGTAAAAAAAGCATATATCATTTACTTTTTTTTCGGAATGTGCTATACTGTAAGTAACAAACTTCAAAATACCATTCAGGAGGTAAATGTCATGAGTCTTCTGGCTATTGACGGAAACAGTATATTGAACCGCGCATTCTACGGCATAAGACTGCTTTCCAATCAAAACGGCATATATACTAACGCCATTTTCGGATTTATGAATATCTATTTCAAACACGTCTCTGAAGTAAAACCCGACCGGATCGTTGCAGCCTTTGACCTGAAGGAAAAAACATTCCGCCACAAAGCTGTTGATACCTATAAGGCTAACCGTAAAGGTATGCCGGAAGAGCTTGCAATGCAGCTTCCATACGTAAAACAAATACTCACGCTTATGGGTGTTCCCGTTATTACATGTGAAGGCTATGAAGCGGATGATATTCTCGGCACGCTTTCAAGAATATGCAGCGAGCAGAATGATCATTGCTATATCGTAACAGGCGACAGAGACAGTCTGCAGCTTACAGGAGACAAAGTTACAGTCCGCCTCGTAACAAATAAAGAAACTATTATCTATACTCC
>CAZINV010000051.1:0-6849 GCA_964540685.1 uncultured Ruminococcus sp. | reverse complement strand
CCGAGAGTAGGTATCTCTTTTGAAACGGTACTTGCCACTTCTATTATTATACCTGCGTCCTCCGGTCTGCCCGGACCGGGAGAAAGAATTATTCTTTCAGGGGAAAGCTTTCTTATCTCGTCTACTGTAATTTCATCATTTCGTGAAACGAGTATATCAGGGCAAATCTCACCTACGAGCTGATAAAGATTATATGAAAAGCTGTCGTAATTGTCAATCAGTAAAATCATAAGTTCACCTCATTTGCAGATTTAAGTGCATTTATAACAGCAGCAGCTTTGTTTATGCATTCCTGATATTCCTTTTCCGGAACAGAATCAGCTACGATTCCTGCACCGCTGCGAACAAACACTTTTCCGTTTTTCTTGTATGCAAGTCTGATGGCAATGCATACATCGAGATTTCCGGTGAAATCAATGTAACCGACTGCACCGCCGTAGATTCCGCGTTTATTATTTTCAAGTTCGCCGATAAGCTGGCACGCTCTGATTTTCGGAGCGCCTGAAAGAGTACCGGCAGGAAGAACTGCACTCACAGCGTCAAGTCCATCAAATTTAGGGTCGATCTCGCCGCGGACTGTTGAGCCAATATGCATTACATGAGAATAGCGCTCTATGCTGTGCAGATTTTCCACTTCAACAGTTCCGAATTTGCTTATTTTGCCAAGATCATTTCTTCCAAGGTCAACAAGCATATTATGCTCCGCAAGTTCTTTTTCATCGGCAAGCAGATCAGCTTCCAAAGCTTTATCCTGTTCTTCTGTTTTCCCTCTGGGACGTGTTCCTGCAAGGGGAAATGTGTGAAGGATTCCGTCCTGAAGCTTTACAAGAGTTTCCGGAGATGCGCCTGCCACCTCAACATCTGTCCCTGAAAAGTAGAACATATATGGAGATGGATTTATAGTTCTGAGGACACGATATGTATCCAAAAGGCTTCCCTCAAATGGAGCGGATAAGCGATTTGATAAAACTATCTGGAAAATATCGCCTTCTTTTATATGATACTTTGCCTTTTCCACCATTGAACAGAATTGTTCTTTATTAAAGAGGGGTGTGACCTCGCCTGTAAGGTGTCCGCTTTTTTCAATTTTTTTATTTCCTGTACGTAGCAGTTTTGCTATACTGTCTAGGTCGCGAACCGCTCTGTTATATTCGGTTTCAGCATCGTCAAGACGTATGTTTGCAATAAGGATTATTTTTTGTCTCACATTATCAAAGGCGATCACCTTATCGAAGAGCATCAAATCAATATCTTTGAAATTTTCTGTATCTTCAGCATTATTGCGTACAGTAGGCTCACTGTATCCAAGGAAGTCGTATGAAAAATATCCCACTAGACCTCCTGTAAAGGAAGGAAGATAATCGAATTTCGGACTTTTGTATTCAGACATAATCTGACGTATCTGCCGATTGGGATCATCTGTCTCAATTGTCAGATCTCCTACTCTCATTTTATTGTTCTGACAGGTTATCTCAAGCTTTGGATCAAATCCTAAGAATGTATATCTGCCCCATTTTTCGTTAGCTGTTGCAGATTCAAGAATATAGCAGTGTGTACTGATATTTTTCATTATACGCAGAGCTTCTACAGGCGTACATATATCGGAAAGAATTTCGCAGCTTACTGGAAGAATACTGTATTTTCCAGTTTTTCTGATTTCCAATACTTTTTCAAGCGCAGGTAAATAATTCATAATGTACCTCCTAAATACAACCTATTCATCGATGCTCCCTTTTCACCTGTCGGCTCGGCCGATGCTTCCGTTTCGCGAAGGTGTACGCCGGACACCTGTACCCTGTAAGACAGCGGCGCTCGTTTAGCCATTCAGTGAGGGATTAGTATTACATCGGATTTTGGTTTCTAATTAAACAAAAAAGCTTCTCGTTTTCTGTACGAGAAGCTTTATAAGGCAAAAAAACTCGACAGAAAACGTAATTCTGTCAAGGGCGAATAAATAATCTTTATCCGCGGTGCCACCTTGATTCACGGTTCTGCCGTGCACTTTACAGGATACTATCATATCCCTGACAACTAACGTATGCCTTACGTTACAGAATACTCTGCACAAATTCATGTGCATTTGACTGTACCCTCAGCGGGCCATTTGATAATTTGTATTTCATCCGGCTCTCAGCTGCCCGGACTCTCTGTAGAAGCATAATTACCTTTATCTCCGCCTCAACGGTTTAACTTAACTCAACGCTGCATAATCTACGCAAATTACTGTACAATCTGCATATCAGAGCTATGCGCGCTGTTCTGATAGTTATTATACTACATTAAATTCCTTTTGTCAATAGTTTTTTGAAAAAATTATACACTGTTTGAATCTGTAACTTTAAATCTGAGAATTTTTTTAGTGGAATTTTTTTCAAATTCCTCATCTTTTAACAATACACGTTTGATATGCATATACTGCGGCTGCTTTTTGTTATAATTTGCAATAAGATTCTCAAAATATTCCTGATCTCCTGCAAATTCTTCATTCGGAAAAATTTGTACGGCAAGAGAGCCGCCGTTGTCATACACAATGCACTCACATACAGCATCGTAACGCATAATCTGTTCCTCAATTTCTTCCGGAGAAACATTTTCACCATTGCTGAGAATTATCAGATTCTTCTTTCTTCCTGTAATAAACAGGAAGCCGTCTTTGTCAACGCTGCCCAAATCTCCGGTTGAATACCAGCCATCTGATAAAGCAGCATCAGTAGCCGGCTTATCATTATAATAGCCCATCATAACGTTGCTGCCTTTTACAAGGATTTCGCCGTCATCTGAAATTTTAATGCTGACGCCGTCTAGAATCTGTCCGACACTGCCATCTCTCCAGTATAAATTCCTGTTTACGGAAACAACGGGAGAGCATTCTGTAATGCCATATCCGTTAAGAATGTTGATGCCGAATGAACGCAAAGCTTTTATGTATTTAGGGTCAAGCGCCGCGCCTCCGCAAATAACATATTCAAGATTTCCGCCGAATGCTGAAAGTACAGATTGAAAAAGTGTACTTCTTAGGTCAATGCCTGCATTCAGAAGAGTATTGCTTATCTTAGCAGCACGTATTATGAGCTTTTCTTTACCTTGTTTTCTGGCTGTTGAAAGGATGCTTTTATAAAAAGTTTGAACGAAGAGCGGAACCACAAAAAGAGTTTGGGGTTTTACTTCATGAAATTCAGCTTGTAAATTTTTAAGGGAACTATTAAGATGCGTGGAGTAGCCATAATGATACACCATAAGAACAGCTGTAATAAGTCCAAAGGTATGATGAAACGGCAGTACAGAAAGAGTGTTTCCGCTAAGGACGAAGTTTTTGCATGCTGCATTTATATCAGAAGCCATGTTTTTGTGATTTAACATAACTCCTTTGCTGTCTCCTGTAGTTCCGGACGTAAAGAAGATAGCGGCAAGCTTTTCACGATCTATCTCTAAATCCATAAATTCACGGTTTCCGTTTTCTGTGAGTTTTTTCCCAAAAGCAATATATTCAGAGAAATTTTCAGTGCTGTAAGCTGTACTGTCTGGTATAAGATGCGCTCCTTTTTTGGAGACAACGCATGCAGTGCAGTCGCTTTGCCGTATTAGCTTTGACACTTTTTCAGCGGACAGATTCTTATCGATAGGAACTGCTACGTTGCCGCTGTTTACAATAGCCATAAATGCCACTAGCCATTCATATGAATTATTTCCTATAATAGCAATATGTGTACCGTGATAATTCTTATTTAAAAGATATGTACCAAAAGCAGCGACATCTTCATAGAACTCCTTAAAAGTACGCCGTGAAGTTTTTCCTGTACCGGACATAAAAGAAAATGCGATTTCACTTTCAGATTGCGCTGTGCGCTGATCCATCATTTCTCTGAGATCGGAAATCTGCGGAAGAGAGTACAGCGGATACGGTTTATTTTTCATTTATACCTCCATAAAAATAAAGGCAGCACCGCACCATTCACGCTTTCAGCCTGATGTATATTTTACTTGCTTTTTCCTTATATAGCAAAGCTTTTCTTGCAATATACAAAGCATTTCTTTGCAGCTGCTTTAATATCTAAAAAATTACTGTGTAATCTGTACATCAAAATCATGCGGTGCTGCCTGAAATCTGATTAATGTTCGGCTGCTTTCGCTGCTGCCATAAATATTATATCATTTACATACAGAAAAGTCAAGTAAACGACACGAGATGGCTTTTTATGATTTGATTCGTCTGAAAAGCAGATTTTTATTATAAAAATACTATTTCAACAGGTATTATTTACTATTTTAGAAAAAAACTTTGCATTAATGCTTGATTTTTATGGAAATAAGTGTTATACTAATAAGCAAATGCGTAATGCGGCATGTAATGAAAAGGAGTGTACTGTAAATGGACGTTCGTCCGGAAGATATTCTTGTAATGAAAAAGCAGCATCCTTGCGGCAGTAATGAGATGTATGTTATACGTTCCGGTATGGATTTTAAATTGCGCTGCGTTGGCTGCGGACGAGAATTTATGGTGGCTAGAAATAAGATAGAAAAGCGGATTCGTCAGATAAAGCGCAGTAAGACAGAGGAATAAAACCAAAAAACGAAAGGTGTCATGGAAATGCTCGAAAAGCTCAGGCAGATGGAAGAAAACTATAATACATTAAGTAAAAAGCTTATGGAACCGGATATCATATCCAATCAGAACCAGTATGTTGAGATCATGCGTGAGTATAAGCATATGACTCCTATCGTAGAACAATATCACGCATACAAAGATGCTGAGCGCAATCGAAGCGAAGCTCGTGATCTTCTGGAATCAGGCGAAACTGATCCTGAGCTTCTCGAAATGGCACATATAGAATATGAAGAATCAAAAGAAAAATGCGATAAATTGCGGCTGACGTTGAAGCGGATGCTTCTTCCCAAAGACCCAAATGATGACAAGAATGTTATCATAGAAATACGCAGCGGCGCAGGCGGTGAAGAGGCTGCGCTTTTTGCTGGCACTCTTTACAGAATGTATAGTATGTATGCGGAAGCACATAGCTGGAAGCAAGAAATTTTAAATGCAAACGCCACGGAATTAGGAGGATTTAAGGAAATCAGTTTTTCCGTTGAAGGCGAGGGAGCGTATTCAAGGTTTAAATATGAAAGCGGAGTTCATCGTGTGCAGCGTGTGCCTGAAACTGAATCTCAGGGAAGAATACACACTTCTACGGTGACAGTGGCTGTGCTTGTGGAGGCTGATGAAGTTCAGCTTGAAATAAATCCGGCTGATCTCAGAATAGATGTATTTCGTGCAAGCGGCGCAGGAGGACAGCATATCAATAAGACTGAATCTGCTGTGCGAATTACTCATATTCCTACAGGAGTTGTAGTTGAATGTCAGGATGAGCGCAGTCAGTTTAAAAATAAAGAACGCGCAATGCTGATTCTGCGTTCAAGACTTTATGAAGCAATGCTTCGGGAGCAGAATGATAAAATCGCATCGGAACGCCGTATGCAGGTCGGAAGCGGTGACCGTTCCGAAAGAATAAGGACATATAATTATCCGCAGGGCAGAATGACAGATCACAGAATCGGACTTACGATTTATCGCCTTGAGGATTTGCTTAATGGAAATTTAGATGAAGTATTCGATGCACTTGCAACGGCTGATGAATTGGCAAAGCTTGCAGGTGAACGTGAAGAGGCATGAGATAATGGTAACAGAACTTCTTTCTGATTCCTTCGCTGATATTGAAAAGGCGGCGGAGCTTATAAAAAACGGCGAACTTGTGGGGATGCCTACTGAAACTGTATACGGTCTGGCGGCTGACGCTCTGAATCCTTGCGCAGTTGCAAAAATTTTTGCAGCAAAAGGAAGACCTTCTGATAATCCGCTTATTGTCCATATTGCAGATATTTCCATGATTACGGCGCTTGCCTTTGATATACCGGATACAGCATATAAGCTTGCGGAAAAATTTTGGCCCGGGCCTCTTACCATGATATTGAAAAAGAGAGACTGCATTCCAGACATAACATCTGGCGGTCTTGATACTGTAGGTATAAGAATGCCGTCGCATCGTGCCGCACGGATGCTTATAGAGAAATCAGGGCTGCCTGTTGCAGCACCTTCGGGCAACATTTCCGGGTATCCCAGTCCTACAAAGGCAGAGCATATGATGCGTGATATGAACGGTAAAATTGCTGCTGTAATCGATGGCGGAGAATGCAGCGTAGGTGTGGAGTCAACGGTTATTGCATTTGAAGAGAATGGTATTGTTAGAATATTAAGGCCCGGAGAAATTACCCGTGAGGATTTGCTTGAAGTTGCGGATAATGTTATTATAGATCCTGCGATTTTGCATGAAGTCAGCGCTGAACAACCTGTTCGCTCGCCGGGAATGAAATATAAGCACTATTCGCCTCTTGCAAAGATAACTTTAATAGAGGGCAAATATAAAAATTTTTGTGATTATGTAGATAAACATAAAGGCAAGGGAGTATATGCTCTTGTTTTTGATGGAGAAGAAAGCGGTGTAACAGTGCCGGCTTTAAGTTATGGATACAATGACAGGGAACAGGCGCATCAGATTTTTTCACGCTTGAGAGAACTCGATTTACTCAATGCTGAAAATGTATATGTACGTGCGCCGAAAACAGATGGTGTAGGTCTTGCTGTTTATAACAGGCTGATAAGAGCTGCCGGATTTGAGGTGATACAGGTATGAATAGTCTTGAAAAAGTAATGGTAGTTGGACTTACTGGTCAGACCGGCGCCGGAAAAAGTACCGTATCAAATGTCTTCAGGCAATATGGATTTTGCCTTATAGATGCAGATATGATTTCAAGGGAAGTAGTAAAAAAAGGCAGCACCGCCTGGATTAAGATAAA
>CAZINV010000050.1:0-6942 GCA_964540685.1 uncultured Ruminococcus sp. | reverse complement strand
TCTTTTCTTGCCTTTGAAGCAAAAAAAGTATACTTATTTCTTGCCTGAGATTCGCCGGAAAAAGCTGTTCTCAAATTTTCTTCGGTTCTGGTTCCTTTAAGTTCCATAATAAAATATCCTCCTTTATTGTTAATAGTTCTATTTGCAGTCAGGACAAAGCCCGCTGAATACAATTTGATGAGATTCAATCACGAAACCCATATTATTTTTTATTTTGCCGCAAAGATCTGTCTGATAAGGCATATCTACATCAAATACCCCGCTGCATTTCCTGCATTTAAGATGATAATGAGGACTTACATTAAAATCAAAGCAATCTGCACCGTCAGGTATAGGTATATGCAATATCTTTCCCTGCTTTACAAGGAGCTTCAAATTCCGATATACTGTGGCTTTGCTGATAAGAGGATTGCTTTTTGAAATAACTTCATATATCATTTCAGCGTCAGGATGATTTCTCATACTCAGCACAGTTTCCAAAACAAGCTTACGCTGCTGAGTGTTTCTGCTCTTCGGCTTTCTTTGCACATTTATTCTCCCCTCAATTTATCGCTGTTATTTAAGGCGAAGCCTGCAGAAAACTGCAAGCTGTAATTAATTTTATTATATCTGATTTCATAAATCTTGTCAAGTTTTTTTGAAACAGTTCTCATAATTCTAATAGAACGTAAATCTCCAAAATCACAATTGGCAAATTCTGCATATAATAACAATAAACCGCAGCAGAGAGGTGAATTGTATGGCGGCAGCAACAGCAGCGATAATAGTATTATGCATATTTGCGGCGATTATGCTTGTATATATTTTCTTCTTTCCATACCATCCCTTTGAAGAAGAGTTAAAGGCATTTACCGTCATTGTATATCGCAAGGAGGACGTTCACTTTGACAGAGAGCTTCTGGAAACTCTTTCCCAGCTAAGATGGACAGAGACGTGCTTTTACAGTGAGATTTATATCGTACACATGAACGTACCTGACGACTGCTCCTGCCAGGTACGCAAAATATGCGAAAGCAGAAAAAATCTTATTTATATAAGCATAGATGATTTTAAAAACTCTTTGGAAAGGGATTGCAATTTGTCGAAAAAGGTTGTATAATTAAAATATGTAAAATTGAGAATAAGAGGTGAGGATTTGGAAGCGAAAGCACTTCATATAGAAGGCACAGTGGAGTGCGTTTTATTCAGAAACGACAAAAACGGCTACGCTGTACTTGAACTTGACAGCGGCGGAGAACTCATAACCGCTGTAGGTGAAATAGGCGATGTTGATGAAGGCGAACAGCTCGTACTGGAAGGAAATTACGTAAATCATCCTCGCTTCGGAACTCAGTTTCAGGCACAATATTGCGAAAGAAAACTGCCGGCGGATTCTATAAATATTCAAAAGTATTTATCCTCCGGAGCAATAAAAGGAATAGGTCCGTCCCTCGCAAGAAAAATTGTAGGGGTATTCGGTGCAAAAACGCTGGAGGTAATGGAAAAGGAACCTTCAAGGCTGATGGAAATACGCGGAATATCAGAACAGAAGTGTGAAAATATAGCTGCAGAAGTCAAAGAAATATTTGCTCTTCGCAGCATTATGACATTTCTTTCGCAATACGGTATACGTTCAAAGTATGCTATGCGTGTTTATAAGAAATACGGCAGCGGCGGACGTGATATGATTTGCGCAAATCCCTATCTCCTCTGTTCGTCCGGAATAGACCTTGATTTCCGCCGTGTTGAAAAGCTTGCTCATGATATGAGCATGGCACCCGATTCTCCAAACCGCATTGCGGCAGGAATAAAGTTCATACTTTCATATAACACGAAAAACGGCTATACCTGCCTGCCCCTTGCAAAGCTTGAACCTAAGGCTATTGAATATCTCAGTATTTCTCAGGAAAACTTTTATGAAATATATAATCAGGAATTGAAAGATGAAGAGCTTTTTGAATATACAAAAGGGGAAAGCAAATACGTATATCTGCCGGAATATTACCGTGCGGAAAGATGTATTGCAGATAGAATCCGTATACTTTGTGATTTCAGCACCAGAGACGAGCTTTCCAAATATGAAAAAATGATAGATGAAGAACAGCTGCGCCACAGAATAACTTATGAAAGCCTGCAGCGCAAAGCCATTGCCACGGCTCTTTCAAGAAGTATTATGATAATGACAGGCGGTCCGGGCACTGGCAAAACTACTACTCTGAACGCTATAATATCTCTTTATGAAAAGCAAGGCTGCAAAGTAATGATTGCCGCCCCTACAGGACGTGCAGCGCAAAGAATATCCGACCTTACGGGTTACCATGCAAAAACAATTCACCGCCTGCTTGAAGCGGAATTTGATATGGCAGGAGAGCCGCGATTTAAGCATAATGAAAAAAATCCGCTTATATGCGATGTTCTTATAGTAGATGAAATGTCTATGGTGGATGTACTGCTGTTTGAAGGACTTATAAGAGCGCTCCGCCTTGGCTGCAAGATCGTTCTCGTAGGCGACAGCGACCAGCTCCCTTCTGTAGGGGCAGGCAATCTGCTTGGTGACCTTATAGACAGCGGAATCGTTCCGGTTATTGCGCTTAAGCAGATTTTCAGGCAAGCTCAGGAAAGCTGCATCATTACCAACGCGCATAAAATAATAAACGGAGAATATCCCGATCTTGGAAGAAAAGACGCTGACTTTTTCTTCTTTCAAAGACTTGAGCCGGGCAAGGTAACGGCGCTTATTACAGAACTTGTAAAGGACAGGCTTCCAAAAGCATACGGTTTCTCTCCTACTGAAAATATACAGATAATAACGCCGTCGAGAAAAGGCATCTTAGGCGTTGTGGAGATAAACAAGCTTATTCAGCAAATTCTGAATCCGCCCCTCAAAGGCGCTGCCGAAGTCAAATCCATGCTTTATACATTCCGCGAGGGCGACAAGGTAATGCAGATGAAGAATAATTACGACATTGTATGGCATAAAGATGACGAAGAGGGAACCGGTATATTCAACGGCGATATAGGAAAAATTATTAATATAAACAGACACAGCGGAGAGGCGGTAGTGAAATTTGACAAAAGGCGCGTAGTCTATACCTTTGATACGCTTGATCAGCTGGAACTTGCCTATGCAATTACTGTCCACAAAAGTCAGGGCAGCGAATTTGACGCTGTAATTATACCTATTTTAGACGGCTTTCCCAAGCTTTATTACCGTAATCTCTTGTATACTGCTGTTACACGGGCTAAAAAGCTGCTTATTATAACAGGCTCTCAGAACACCATCCATCAAATGGTTGACAACAATCGCCGCACAAAACGCTATACGTGCCTGAGACATATGCTTACAGGAGAAAATGAAAATGAAAATAAAAAGCAATGACAATATAGAAAATATATTTTTTCTGTAAATACAAAAAAGAAAGGAACAGTTATGGCAGCAATAGATATTGGAATTGATCTTGGCACGGCTAATACCGTGATAACACTTGGAAAAAAAGGTGTTGTTCTCAGCGAACCGTCAGCCGTCGCATACGATGACCGCACCAGAGAAATAATTGCAATAGGTCAGGAAGCGTATGACATGATAGGCAAAACTCCTGATTATATCAAGGTTGTAAGACCTCTCAGCAGCGGAGTTATATCAGATGACCGCATGACGCAATACATGATTCAGGATATGATAGAACGGGTGACCGGAAGACGGTTTGTCAAACCGAGAATAATCATATGCGTACCTTCATTTATTACAGACGTGGAAAAGCGTGCGGTAGTTGAAGCAGCAATGAGCGCCGGTTCACGCAGGGCATATCTGATAGACGAACCTATTGCCGCTCTTATAGGCGCAGGGGTAAATATAAGCCTTGCAACAGGCAACATGATAGTAGACATCGGCGGCGGCACAACAGACGCAGCTATCGTTTCCATGAACGGCGTTGTAACGTCTCATTCCATTAAATCTGCCGGAAATACTATTGACGCGGCTATTATAAGATATATGCAGACAAAATACAAGCTGCTTATAGGCGAAAGAACTGCTGAGAAAATAAAGTGCCAGCTTACAAATCTGTATGATCCCCGTGAAAATGTAACTATGTTTGCAAAAGGAAGAAATTTAGTCAGCGGAATGCCTGAAAGCATTGAAATAAGCGAACTGGATATATTTGAAGCAATCGAAGATGAAGTTTCAAATATAATACAAGCCATAAAAACCGTGCTTGAAGAAACTCCTCCTGAACTGGTAGGAGATATTTATGAGAACGGTATACTGCTTGCCGGAGGCGGAGCGCTTCTGGGAGGATTGAGCAAACTTATCGAACATACTTTAAAGGTAAAGTGCGTAGTAGCTCAAAATCCCCTTAACTGCGTTGCAAAGGGAACCGCTATTGCATTTAAAAAGGTAGATAAGCTGCTTGACGGCTTTGAACATATAGGCGTTTACCAATACCAGTAAGTATACAGCTGCCATATATACCGGAAAACGAAAAGGCTGCCGCAAGTTAATTGCAGCAGCCTTCAGGCATTTTTAAGAAATATTATTCAGACACCAGTCTGGAACCGCACTTACCGCAAAATTCAAATGTATATTTCTCATCGAATTTTGTTCCGCACTTTGAACATACACGAACGCCTTTAATAGACTGAAGTTCATTCTTCATGCTGTTGATTCTTCTCTTCCTGTCATCAATATCAGCACAGAGAGCAGAATAATCGCCATTCGGGTTAGCATAGTAATGCCTGCCTATTTCCTGCATGACTTCCTGTATACGCTCCTGTTCGTAAGCTATCTTTTTCTTTAGATTACTTGTCTCAGACGCAGACTTGGACATATCGGTCACGCCCTTGCTTGCATTGGACAGCTTGTCAAAAATACCTGCCATAGTATATCTCTCCTATCCTAAATAATTACTATTTAAATTATACATCTTTTTAATCCGGTTGTCAAGAGTGACTTTTTTAAAAGATAAAAGCAATACTATCCCTAGATTTATGACACAAGATTAACCTTTCTGTCAGTTAAGCAAACACAAATTATGTACATTACAGCAGTATAGATAATACTTGCAAAAAAATCCCATGTAATTATACTCATATGAGAATCAAGCATATTCATGTAATAGTTTTCATCGCTAAAGATATTAGTAACAAGTGCATTTAAGGTATTCTCAATCATAGATACTACCCAGTAGAAAAGTATGCTTAAAAGAACCTGTATGCCAGTAGAATTAGCAGCAAATCGTGCAAGAGATATACAGCCCATCACCGCAACAGAGAAATTAAGCAAAGATACAAGCTCTTTTAAAAATCCATTTAAAATATTCACCGCTGTATTAGCTATATTATCAGTAAAGTCAATTTGAATTAACGTCAAAAAGAATTTAAACAGATCCAAACTGTCTCTTCCTTTACTTGAATCGTAATTTATATCAATAATAAGACTGGAAATTGCAATTCCGCCTATACTTATAATGTAAAGCACTGTAAACATTCCGGCAGTAAAAATCATCTTTGACAAAATAATCTTCCACGTTGCGGCAGGTGTCAGAAATATCATGCCTTTCCTGCCAATGTCCGAAATATAAGACAGCAGGCAATACACACATGCTGCAAAGGGCATTACCCAAAGCAGACATTCCTCCATAATAATAGAGCCCATACTGGCTATACCTGCAAATAGTTCCTCATCAAAATCTATCGTAACTGCATAAAAAACCGAGACCGACAGCAAAGCGCCAATGCCAACCGCAGCTATTATCATTATAATCGCAAACAGGCGGTATCTTTTCCACTCATTATTCAAAAGCTTTACCACTGTCTCATACCTCCCATAGCCATTGCCTGAAAATACTGAGCATATATTTGACGATAAAGCGCGGATACAGACATATTATATTGAGCGCGAAGCTGCGCCATATCTCCATGAAATATAACTTTACCAGCATTCATCATAACAACAAAGTCACACACAGTTTCCAGATGATCCAGCATATGACTTGCAATTATAATAATCCTGCCTTCTAAATTTATCGACTTTATTATCTGTCCTATCTGATCCTGTCCCAGCATATCTATACCATTAAGCGGTTCATCCAGAAGAATAACTCCTGCGTCACGGGAAAGAGTAGCTGCGACGCGGACTTTTGCAACCATACCTGTAGACATTCCGGAAAGCTTATGCTTTGGATTAAGTCCGAAAAATGCTATCATGTTTCTGTATTCATCACGATTGAAATCAGAGAAAAAATCCTCGTAAAAAGCCCCCATATCCTCTACATCCATGTATCTGTAATAGACCGGATGCGTAGGCAGATATGCTATCCTGCTCCGTCCCTCTGTACCGATTTTCTGCCCGCAATACGTCACATCGCCGGTATAGCTTTTGAGAAGTCCCGCAGCAGTTTTCATAAACGTGCTTTTACCGCAGCCGTTAGGTCCGACAAGCCCGTATATATGTCCAGGTTCAAAACTGTAGCAAAAGCTGTCAAGAGCTGTCTGCGCGCCAAAGCGCACATTTACATTTTCCATTTTTAGCATTGTGCCGCTCCCTTGAAAATAATGATTTTTTAATAATAATAGTGTAAAGCAAAAAACTGCCAAACCCTAAAGCCCGGCAGTTTTTCCGTTAAATCAAATCAGGTTTAGTTAAAGCATAAATAATTTTATGCAAGTTCAGCAAAGTACTTAATTGTACGAACCATCTGACTTGTATAGCTGTTTTCATTATCATACCAAGAAACAACCTGTACTTCATACAAATCATCAGCAATCTTGGAAACCATGGTCTGTGTTGCATCAAAAAGAGAACCATACTTCATGCCGATAACGTCAGAAGATACAATAGGCTCGTCATTGTAGCCATAGGACTCAGTAGCAGCAGCCTTCATAGCAGCATTGATTCCATCAACCGTTACATCAGCGCCCTTAACTACAGCTGTCAGAATAGTAGTAGAACCGGTCGGAACAGGT
>CAZINV010000049.1:0-7052 GCA_964540685.1 uncultured Ruminococcus sp. | reverse complement strand
AGAAAGATTTTACCTGTTATGGCAGAATATCGCACTCAGATATAAATCTGAAAGCAGCCGTGTTGCATTTGAACTGCTCAACGAAATAGTTGAACCGGAAGTTTCAGAGCAATGGAATAAAATTGCAGTAAACGCTATTAAAAAGATACGTGAAATTTCTCCGGATTCATGGATAATTTTTGGCGGTACAATGTACAACAATGTTTTGAGCGTACCTGAACTTGCAAAAATAAATGACAACAAAATTGTTTATACATTTCATTGCTATGAGCCGCTTATATTTACACATCAGGGCGCATACTGGGTAGATAGCATGCCTTCCGATTTCAGAATAAAATATCCGGAAACTCTTGCTAATCTGCGGAAATTCAGCAATATGCTGCCCAAATCCCTTGTAAACGCGATATATAAAGATAATTTGCCTGAAATGTCCCCTGATTATTTCGAAATGCTTTTGACTCCTGCGCTCAAAACTGCAAAGGAAAGAAATATACCTCTGTACTGCGGTGAATACGGTGTTATTGACCTTGCTGATGACGAATCAAAAATGAACTGGATAACTGATATAAGCACTGTTTTAAATAAATATAATATAGGAAGAGCATATTGGAACTACAAGGAAAAAGATTTCGGTATTATGAGTATAACAAACGAAAACGTAAGAAGAAAATTTGCTTCAAAGCTTTAATTAAGGCAGCGTCATTTTAAAAATTGACGCTGCCCTTTTTTACTATTAGTTAATTTTACCGCAAAATTTACTCTCCCATAGCAGCGCTGAGAGACGCATATATACCGCCTTTCTTTAAAAGTTCATTGTGAGTCCCTTTTTCCACAATATTTCCCTTATCCATAACAAGAATCAAGTCGGCATTCTGTATAGTGGAAAGGCGGTGAGCTACAATAAAACTTGTCCTCCCTTCCATAAGTCTTGCAAAGGCAGACTGTATATTCATTTCAGTTCGTGTATCAATAGAAGATGTAGCTTCATCCAGAATAAGCACAGGCGGCGGACTTAACATAAGTCTCGTTATACAAAGAAGCTGCCTTTGTCCTTCAGATAGACTTGACGGATCAATAAAAGTATTATAACCGCTGGGAAGTCTGCTTATAAATTCATGAGCATGGGCTGCCTTTGCCGCTGCTATAATTTCCTCATCTGCAGCATCAGGCTTTGCCATAATAATATTTTCTCTGACCGTGCCGCTTTTCAGCCATGTCTCCTGAAGCACCATTCCAATATGATTTCGCAATGCTTCTCTTGTAATATTTCTTATATCAGTACCGCCCATACGTATTTCACCGCCCCGAACATCATAAAAGCGCATAATAAGATTAATAAGTGTTGTCTTTCCGCATCCGGTTTTTCCAACTATTGCAATACGCTGACCAAGCTTTACTGTAAAATTGCAATCAGTTATAAGAGGTTTATCCGGTACATATGAAAATGATACATCACGAAATTCAATATCACCGTCCGGAACTTCTTCTGCTGCATCTTTTCTGTCCGGTATTTCCGGTTCTTCCTCAATAAGCGCAATAATTCTTTCTGCACATGCAAGCGCATTCTGAAGCTCCGCAACTACGCCTGATATTTCATTAAAGGGCTTAGTATATTGATTTGCATAACTTAAAAAGCAAGATAGCCCTCCAACGGTTATATTGCCGCTTACCGCTGCAAACGCGCCTGCAAGAGCTACTGCTGCATAAACAAGAGCATTAACAAAACGTGTAACCGGATTTGTAAGTGATGAGAAAAACGTAGCTTTAAGAGATGTTTTTTCAAGGCGGTCGTTTATCTCATCAAACCTTGAAAGAATTTCTTCTTCCTGCCCAAATGCCTGAACTGTTTTCTGCCCGTTTATAGCTTCGTTTATTAGAGTCGTTTGCTCCGACCTGGTTTCAGATTGTTCATGAAACATAATATATGTTTTCCTTGCAATAAAACTTGCCAAAATCAAAGACAGCGGCGTCATTACAACAACAACAAGTGTTATCCACACATTTATATATATCATAAACAAAAAAGTACCTATAATAGTAAGCACTCCAGTAAAAAGCTGTGTAAACCCAAGCAGCAGACCTTCCGACAGAACGTCAACATCTGTAATAATACGACTTACCGTTTCACCGGCGGGATGAGAGTCAAGATAGCTTAGCGGCAGTTTCTGAACCTTTTGGAAAGCTTCTTCTCTCATGTCACGGACTGTCTCACATGTTATCTTATTATTTATAATATTCATAAACCACTGCGCAAGAGATGTTACTCCTACGGAAATACCAACTGTAACAAGTATTCTTATGATTTTATCAAAGGCAACTTCACCTGTACCAATAATATTATCAATAGCTCTGCCCACTAAAATCGGCACGTAAAGAGTCAGCGCAACAACAAACACAGCCATTACAAGAGCAGCAGCAATCCATAATTTATAATGTGAAATATAGCGCATGACCTTAACAAGAGTTTTAAGCTGCGAGCCTTTTTTATTTTGCTTCATCATTTACCGCCTCCCTCATCCGCTGCGAATTGTAAATTTCTCTATAGACATCAGAGCTGCCAAGCAGTTCAGCGTGCGTTCCTATTCCAACCAGCCTGCCATTATCCAAAACAAGAATCTTATCTGCTTCTTTTATTGACACCGTCCTTTGAGAAACAATAAATACAGTAGGATTAAACGGAAGTTCTCTGAGTGCTGCTCTGAGCTCTGCTTCTGTTCCATAGTCCAGTGCAGACGCGCTGTCATCAAGAATAAGAATATCAGGTTTTCTTACAAGCGCTCTTGCTATACATAATCTCTGCTTTTGACCGCCGGAAAGATTCCGTCCGCCTTCTGTTATAATTTCATCAAGGCCTTTTGATTTGGATTCTACAACATCAAGAGCCTGCGCAGCTTTAAGCGCTTCATAAATTTCCTCATCAGACGCATCTTTTTTCCCCCAAAGCAGGTTATCCCTTATTGTTCCGGACATAAGCTCAGATTTTTGAGGGACTATGCCGAAGCATTCACGAAGCTGCTTTTTAGGATATTTTTCCGCCTCAATGCCGCATATAATGATTTTTCCGCTATCTGCATCATAAAATCTTGGCATGAGATTTACAAGTGTGGATTTTCCTGAACCGGTACCGCCGATTATACCGATAATCTCGCCCTTTTCAGCTTTAAATGAAATATTGTAAAGCGATGGCAGCGCCGCGCCTTCATAGGAAAAAGTAACATTTTCAAAACATACCGCACTGCGTTCATTAACGTCAGTCTTTTCATTGTGCTGTGCAAAATCCTGCGACGGATTTGTATCCAAAATTGCCTGCAAACGATTGCCGCAGGCAACAGTCTTTGTAAGCGTAACAATAAGATTTGCAAGCTTTATAAGCTCAACCAGAATCTGTGACATATAATTATAAAGCGCAACTACCGCCCCCTGCGTGAGAAGCCCGGCTTCTACTCTTACCGCACCTGTCCAAATAAGTGCAATAATCGCAAGATTTATTACTGCATAAGTAAGCGGATTCATAAGCGCAGACACTCTTCCGACTGTCTTCTGCATAACTGTAAGAGCTTCTGCATTTTCTTCAAATTCTTCTGTTTCCGCCTCTTCCCTGCAAAATGCACGTATTACACGCACACCGCTGAGAGTTTCTCTTGTGGAGTTCATTACACGATCAAGTCTGCTTTGAACCTTTTTAAACATAGGAATACTTATAAGCATGATTCCAAAAACTATAATTGAAAGTGCCGGAATTGCAAGTGCAAATACAATAGCACTATTTACATCCACAGTAAAAGCCATAATCATTGCGCCGAATACAATAAAAGGCGATCTAAGCAGCAGACGTATTGCAAGATTAGTTCCTGTTTGAACCTGATTTATATCACTTGTCATACGTGTAATAAGCGTACTGCTGCCCAATCGGTTTATATCCTGATAGGAAAGCTCTTGCACATGAGCAAGCAGAGCATGACGAAGCTTGGCTGCAAATCCTGATGCTGCTTTAGCCGCAAAAAATTGCGCAAACAGAGTACTTGTAAGACCTATAGCTCCAAGAGCGGCCAGCAGCAGGCACATTCTGACAATATATGGTCTGTCTCCTTCGGCAATTCCTTTATCAATAATTGCTGCTACCACAAGAGGCACAAACAGCTCAAATATAGCCTCCATCATTTTAAAAAGAGGTCCCAATATGCACTCTTTTTTATATGAGCTAAGGTATCTGAATAATTTTATCATATGCAAAAATCCTCCCATTGTATATCACATAAGGGCAATGCTTCAAAATATGCGTCATATTAGCATTATTTAAGGCGGCATCGCTGCATACGCGCTGGATTTAATTAGTATTCCCCTACTATATTATATACCATATTATATCAGAATTTAAGGTGAATTTAAAGATATACAGTAAAATTATGTACACACCTCACGAATAAAAATCATGTTTTATTTGTACATAAAGGGCACATACGGTCAAAAGCTAACAAATTATTAACACTAATTCACCGCGTATTCATTGACAATAATTTCATTAAGTGATATACTATGTAATATATAGAAGAAATCAACATAAATATAAAAGACTTTTACATAAAAAATAAGCTAAATACACAAAAAAGGAGAATGCATATGAAAAGCACAATTTTAAAATGGATGTCAATATTTTTGTCATTTACACTGCTATTTACTGGAATTGCCGTTTATCACACAGCTGAAGCTTCAGAAGACCACCCAGATTTTCAGCTATACGCATGCTCTGGTGATGACAGAAAAGATACTGTTTATATTTCTACAGAGGATTTAGCAAAAGGCAACGTCATAGTTCCCGTTAGAATATATACAATATCAGAAGAATGGACAGACCCATATATCAATTTTATGGTTTTCTTTTGGGAATCTTCCGATTGGAGCGCTGTACACTTTGAAAATATAATAAATTTTTCCAAAGCATATGATGAACAAACTTATACCTACAGCGGAGGTACTTTTACAAGCAAGTATCAGCCGCATATGCTTGCTTCAGTAGTAGAACGAAGAGGCGTTGTTTCATATTTAAAGCCAAACTGCACCTTTTATTCGTCAACATATACTATTGATCCTATTTTCGGTTCTAACCTTTATTCTGACGGAAACGGCGGGGTGTATTTTTTTGCAGCATATTTTGAAAGCAAAGAGGACAAAGAACAGGGCAATAATGTCACATCTACAATTTATCCTACAGTAACTCCAAACGGAGATGGAAGTGCAACATTTCAATATGAATACATACGTCAGGATAATTTCCAGACCGACATTGCAACAGGCACTATACCTTTCTATGACCCTGAAATTCCGGCAGGTACCGCAATTCCCGGAAAATGCGACCGCCTTTTGTGGGCTGATACTTCTATGAATCCCACCTCTTTTCTTGGAGCTTCCGATGAATTTCCGGCTGTTACATTTGACGCTGTTGTACTGAAAAATACACCCGTCGGTACTTATACAGTAAATATATGTGACAATACCTATTTCAATAATGAAGACGCTAACCCTTCAGCTACCTATCCGCTTACGATTATTGTAACAGACGATCCTCCTGAGACAACAACTACAACAACAACTACTACTACTACTACAACTACTACAACTACTACAACTACTACAACTACTACAACTACAACTACTACAACTAATACTACAACAACTGATACAACAACAGCTGTCTCCACTGATGCAGCAACAGAATTCACAGCTGTTTCTTCAATGACAACTGCTGCAGAATTAACAACCGTTTCTTCAGTGATGACATCAACTGTTTCGTCAACAGCCGCTACAGAGCCTGCAACAGCTTCCGCCAGTACTGCAGCATATATAACCGCGTCCGCCGCAGTACAGACTACAGAAACACTTGAACCGCCATATTTATCAAAAACACGTTCAACTTTATATAAAGGCATGTCTTTACAGCTTTACGCATATAATGCAAATAATGAAAATTACGTCTGGAAAACAACTGATGAAAATATTGCAGAAGTTTCTCAAGACGGACTTATAACTGCAAAAAATACAGGATCATGCAGGATTTATACTATTATAAGAGGCAAAATTTTAATATGCAGTCTTACTGTCCAGAACGGAATATGCGGCGACATTGATATGAGCAAAAATGTTTCACTGATAGATGCAGTATTGCTCAATAAATATCTTTCCGGATGCCTGCATTTCAATCAAGCTTCTATTTACAACGCTGATTGCAATGCAGATGGCGATATATCCTCAAATGATTTGCTGTCATTAATGAAATATCTCATACAAGTTACAGATACACTCCCATATGACGGATAATAAAGCAAACGGCATATGGTACTAAAATGAGCTTCTGCGCATCAGAAAGTGCAGAAGCTCATTTTACTTTTGTTTTTATTTATTTATACTTTATGGAAATATAACGTCCGTCTGCTGCAAGAATGTGAAGTATACCATTTTGCGGATATATGGTTTCTATCTTAAAATTCTGATCCAAAGCCGTTTCCATCATCTGACTGATTGTTTTCTCTATTTCAGAATCCGATACATAAATTTCACCTTTCTTTGTCAATGCAAACAGACATGGATCCTGCACGTTCCCGCCTTCCCAAACAAGTTCTTTTACATTCATCCACGATGAAACAACTCTATATTTTGCTTCATAACTAATCGCAGATGAAGAAAATATATCATATGATACAGTTCCGTTTTCCATTACGCCAAAAAGCATTGCTCCGTCAGGGTCGTTATACAGCCACGTTACATCGCTCCATGTATTAAAATCTGATTCATAAGGCGCTGCATTAATAACAACACTTGCTCCATTCTGAGTTTCTTCGTAATTGTCTTCTTCATATAAATCATTAAGACATATGACCTTACCATTATTGTCAAGAGTGAATGCCATTGTTCCCACAACACATATCTCAGATTCAAATAACGGAGAGCTTTTCTCCGTACTTTTTAAAATAAGATCTTCATCATTCGTATCATAATCACTGCCGCCGCTGATCTCAGCATTAGTAACAGCCTGCTCCTGCATTTTTTCAGAATCA
>CAZINV010000048.1:0-7102 GCA_964540685.1 uncultured Ruminococcus sp. | reverse complement strand
CTTCTTAGGTGTAGCTGTACGGACGGCTGTGCACACGCCTCTCTTCTGCGGAGAGCTTTGGTCAGTAGTTACCTTCTTCTTGGAATTGTAACCCTTCTGAAGCGCCGGAGCAGTAGACTTGTCCTCAAGCACCTTTCTTCCCTTGCTTACCAACTGATTAAACGTAGGCATAATCTTCCTCCTTTTCAAAAAAATATGAGATAATATACAGTATTCTACCGCATACCATCTCATTATATACCTTCCCTGCTTTTTTGTCAAGTATTTTTTTCTTTTTTTTACATTTTCCTAAAACTCATAACCTGCCATTACGTATTATTGACGGGCAATGCGCCAGTCATCAAAGCTTTCTGCAGTAACACACGCCGTAAATTCAGCATAATATTCAATCAAAAGCATTGCGTCATCCTTGTTGACAACATTGTCGTGATTTACATCCGCCATGACATACAGCAGTTCATCCACCGGCAAATTTGCGACTCCGTATGCATAGACCGTCAAAGCAATGCTTACATCATTAAGACTAATTCTTCCGTCCCCGTCTAAATCTCCCGGTTCATTATAACCTGTTATAGTAGTCGATGTTGTATTACTTGTATAAGCAGCAGTAGTAGTTGTTGTTGTTGCTGTCGCAGTTGTTACGGTCGTAGCCGTAGTATTTAACTCATCGCTGGTATAAGCAGGGGTTGCAGTTGTTGTTGCTGTCACAGTTGTTACGGTCGTAGCCGTAGTATTTAACTCATCACTGGTATAAGCAGCGGCAGTAGTTGTTGTTGTCTCTGTAGGCGTCATACTTAGCATTCCTTCAAATGAATTGCCGTTTTCCGCAGCGTAATCATAGGCTGTAGAACCGATATAGCCCGCAATCAACGTATTTGCGCTGACAGAATTTTCTTCAAAAATGCATTCCGCATTATTGACTTTCATATACAAAAGGTTCCCATCAAAGGCATTTGTTTCCACGCAGGTAATACTTTCAGGCAAAACTACAGTTTGCAAAGCCGTACATTCAGCAAATGCGCCTTGTTTTATAACCTCCGTACCGTTATTTATTTCCACTTTCTGCAAAGATGTGCAGCCAAGAAAAGTCCCTTCTCTTATTACGTCAACGCTCTCCGGAATAAAAATTTCAGTAAGCTCTGCGCAATCGCAAAAAGCATGTTCACCTATGTACGAAACATTGCTGAAATTTGAAATTTTTCGCAAAGAAAATAAATTATAAAAAACATGAGAGCTAAGGCTTCTGATAGTTTCCGGCAATTGTATAGTTTCAATAACATCGCCGTACAGAAATGCCCCTCCCCCTATTACTTCAACTCCAGAAGGCACTTCAATATCAGTTCCATCTTTGTAGCAGCCCAGCAAAACGCGGTTTTCATAAATAACAAAATCAGTTTCCGGATTCATAGCTCTAAGATTATTGTAAAAAAGCGTGTCAAAAAAAGCATTTATACCTATATCGCATATGCCTTCCGGAATATTTATATCCTCCAAATTTCGACAAGATTGAAACGCCTCGCTTTTTATTTCTACTACAGTATCAGGAATCGTTATGCACTGAAGCGATATGCACTTACTAAATGCCCCGCTGCCTATTTTCAGCAAATTCCCTTTGATAACTACGCTTGAAAGCGCAGTGCAGTCCTGAAAAATATAATCAGGCAATATTTCAAGTCCTTCTCCTATTGAGACAGCTTCAAGACTTGTACAGTTATTAAAAGCATTAGAGCCTATTTCCGTAACCGTTTCCGGAATACTTGCGGATTTAAGCGATGTGCAGCCTGAAAAAGCGCCGCTTCCGATATATTCAAGCCCATAAGAAAGCGTAATGTCTGAAAGCTCCATGCAGTTCAAAAACGCATATTTTTTAATAGATTCAACAGTTTCAGGAACTGTTACCGATTTAACCCCTGCTCCTGCAAAAGAATAGCTGCCAATATTACATACGCCATCAGAAATTATTATATCCGCCAGATTCGTACAATCCCTGAACGCTTCTGATTCTATAGTCTGAACAGTTGCAGGAATTTTTACAGCTGTAATATCCGTATTGCCCATAAACGCGGCTTTTCCTATTTGTACAACTTCCATGTCTAAGTATGATTCCGGTATTTCTATTTCACCGGAAATGCCATCAGCAATTCCTTCAACTGCAAAACCATCCGCAGATTCAGTTTTGCTATATACAAATACTCCGTCAGACAAAACTTCTATCTGCTCTTCATCGTCGGCATTTACGCTTAAAGCAGCCGGCATAAAGCACATTGTCCACAGTACACATAATGCCATAATAAACACCAGTATTTTTTTCCTTTTCCTATTTCTTTTCATAAAATCACCTTCATGCATAATTCATAAAAACCAATACCGCTCTAATCAATAAGTCCAGCGCAGTGATTTGCATATATATTGAGCACAATAGTAGCATCGCCTATATCAATCACACCGTTTTCATTCATATCTCCTGCCGCCATATCAAAATAACTTACATCATTTATAATATTCCCGCAAAGGCTTGCATACAGCAATAGCAGATACGAAGCATCGCTTAAATCAATTTCACCATTCTCATTCATATCCCCTGCAAGCGGTTCTGCCGTTACAAAAATCCTATCGTATCTCTGAGCGTAATTCTGGGCGGATGATTGATTAAGACCGTATATAGCTGTGCAGGCTTCTATAGTTTTTTCAGAGTCAACTATTTTACAGCTCCCGTTATATATCGTCAGCTTTTGAAGTTCGAAGCAGCCTTTAAACGCGTCTTCTCCTATAAATTCAACGTTTCTTCTGAGTGTCACTTCTCTTAACGCGCTGCACTCCATAAATGCCTGATTTCCTATCTCTTTAACAGATGCCGGTATATCTATTTTAGTAAGATTTGTGCAGCCGCAGAACGCTGCAGCTTCAATTTTTGAAATGTTTTTTGGCAGATTTACCGATATAAGCGATTTGCACCCTAAAAAAGCGTGATTTCCTATTGTTTCTACACTATCGGCAATATTCACAGTCTGCAGCGCTTCGCACCAGTTAAAAGCATATGCGCCAATAATCTTCACGCTGTCCGGTATTATGCACTCTGTAAGCTGCGTACAGCCTGAAAAAGCCAGTTCTCCTATGCTGACAACACTTTCAGGCAGGCTGACAGATATAATATTTTTTAAATTTTCAAAGGCGCATCCTGCAATTGAAGTAACTCCCTGAGGTATATCTATCTGTTCATCCTCGCCGTTATAACCTATGACTGTTCCTCTGCCCACAATAACACATCCATGCGGCTGATTCTGTAGCCACGGAGTATCTTTTAAAATATTCCATCCAACATTTTCAACACTGTCCGGAATAACCACTTCCTCCAGTCTCGTGCACTGATAAAAGGCATAATCTCCTATGCTGGTAACAGTTTCCGGAATAACTGCCTTGGTAAGACGTGTTTTGCCCTGAAAGGCGCTGCTCCTTATTTCTGTTACAATCATTCCGTCTATTTCGCATGGTATTACAGCTTCAGTTACCGACGCTCTGGCACGGGTTATTGTTATTTCATTAGATTCATTTATCTGATAATATATATTTCCGTTATAAAGAAATTCTTCCGTATCGTCCTCACCAGCTTCCGCATATATACCTGTTGAAAAGTTTCCGAGGAAAGCAATCATACTTATAAGCACGCAAAAGACTGAATTTACGATTTTTTGAATATTCAGGACAAGCACCTCCTTTTTTTTGGAAATATTTGTATAGTTTAGCAATTATTTTTATTTTATCATATTTTTTTAATAAAGTCAATAATAATATTGTTAAAAGCCACAATTTTTCATAGCAGCATAAAACCGTCTGATAAAAAATACAGACGGCTTTATGACAGAATATATTTACAGCTTGCTCACATGTAAAGCACGTATTGCATTTAAAATTGCAATAACGGCTACTCCAACATCTGCGAAAATAGCAAGCCACATATTAGCAATGCCAATTGCTCCAAGTATAAGGCAGGCAAGCTTTATAACCAGTGCAAATGTAATGTTTTGATACACTATTCTTATACACTTACGTGAAATTTTAATTGCTTTGGTTATCCTTAACGGATCATCGTCCATAAGAACAACATCAGCCGCTTCAATTGCCGCATCGGAACCCATAGCTCCCATTGCAATTCCTATGTCAGCCCGTGTAAGAACAGGCGCGTCATTTATACCATCTCCTGCAAATACAAGCTTGGTATTTTTCGGTTTGCTCTCAATAAGCTTTTCTATTTCCTCAACCTTTTGCGTAGGGAGAAGTTCACTTCTTACATCGTCGATTCCTAAATAAGCGGCTATCTTCATTGCAGCGCCTCTTCTGTCGCCCGTCAGCATGGTTATTTTACTTATTCCCATACGCTTCAATTCCATGACCGCATCTGCTGAGGCGGGTTTGAGTGCATCTGATATAACTATATACCCTGCATATTTTCCGTTCAGAGCAATGTGTACTACCGTGCCGTCATTTTCGCATTTGTCAAATGGAATGCCAAGCTTCTTCATAAGTTTATCATTGCCTGCCGCAACTGATATTTCATCGACCTTGGCAGTGACTCCATAACCGCTTATTTCTTCTATATCAGATGTTCTGCCGCGGTCAATCTCCTTTCCATAAGCTTTATAAATGCTTTTGCTTATAGGGTGAGATGAAGAACATTCAGCCTGCGCTGCATATTCAAGAAGTTTTTCATTGGAGATATTTACAGCATGAATTTCGCTTACCTCAAATACTCCCTGAGTAAGTGTCCCTGTCTTATCAAATACAACGTATTTTGTTTTAGAGAGAGCTTCCAGATAATTTGAACCTTTTATGAGAATGCCTTCTTTGCTAGCACCGCCAAGTCCCGCAAAAAAGCTCAGAGGAACGCTTATTACAAGAGCACATGGGCAGCTTATAACGAGAAATGTAAGCGCTCTGTATATCCAGTCCTCCCAGCAGGGAGCCATGTTCATAAAAATACTTATTAGCGGTGGGAATATTGCCAATGCCAAAGCACTATAACATACAATAGGCGTGTATACTCTTGCAAATTTGGATATGAAATTCTCGGACTTGGATTTGCGTGAGCTTGAATTTTCCACAAGCTCCAGAATTTTAGAAACAGTTGATTCTTCAAATTTCTTTGTTGTGCGTATTTTCAAAACGCCTGTCATATTTATGCAGCCGCTTATCACATTATCTCCTGATTTTACATCACGAGGCAGACTTTCTCCTGTCAATGCACTTGTGTTAAGTGAAGACATACCTTCTGCGACTGTCCCGTCAATCGGCACCTTTTCTCCTGGCTGTACAATGATAATGCTTCCTATGCCAACCTCTTCCGGGTCAACTTGTTCAAGAACGCCGTCCTTTTCGATATTAGCGTAATCCGGACGGATATCCATCAGCCCGCTGATGTTCTTACGGCTTTTTCCCACCGCATAGCTCTGAAAAAGCTCTCCAACCTGATAAAACAGCATAACAGCTATGGCTTCCGCATAGTCGCCGCTTTTATCATAAATAGCAAGAGCAAACGCACCTACGGTAGCAATTGCCATCAAAAAGTTTTCGTCAAAAACTCTACGATTAAGAATGCCTCTTGCAGCCTTTCTCAAAATATCATATCCTATAATCAGATAAACTGCGAAATAAAGCAGAAACTGAATTATCCCTTTTACAGGTATGAAAAACAGAGCTATCAGCAATACAGCCGTAATTATGATTCTTATCAGCATTTTTCTATGTTTCTTATTCATATCCGTATCCTCCATTTATTTTACAATTAAGCAATTGTTTAATCGTTTCTTTTAAATTTACGCCCCGATACCTTTCCAGGGGGCGCTATGAGTCAAAATTCTATTTCGCAATCAGGCTCTACCTTTTTGCATGCTTTGAGAATGCTCTTCATAACTTTTTTTGGTTCAATGCCGTCTTCAAATTCAACTGTCATTTTTTGTGTCATGAAATTTACTGCTGCGGCAGCCACTCCTTCAACTTTAGCTGCTGCACCTTCCATAAGATTAGCGCAATTAGCACAATCAACTTCAATATTATAAGTTTTTTTCATAAGGTAAAACCTCTTTTCTGAATATTTTTGTTTATGATTAAACGCTTGCTTAATTGTTGCAATTATAGTATAATACAATTAGACGCATAAGTCAAGACTTTTTTTTATTTTTTTGGAGGTACAAATATATGTCTGTAAAGAAACTGCCCCATGACCACGGAAATGAAAGCCATTTTCATAATTTGCAGGACAAGCTTGACAATATTGAAAATTTTGATATCGTTGCAAACGTATTCAAACAATTGGGAGATACTACCAGAATACGCATTTTCTGGCTGCTTTGCCACTGTGAGGAGTGCGTAGTGAATATAGCAGCTATGATGGATATGTCCAGTCCTTCGGTATCTCATCATCTTAAGACGCTGCGTGATAACGGTCTTATAGTCAGCCGCAGGGATGGAAAAGAGGTTTATTATCGTGCAGCAGATACTCCTGTAAGTAATCTCCTTCACACAATGATAGAACAGGTTATGGAAATAGCCTGTCCGGAATAAAAATATAATATTAATCTCTCGCCAGCTGAATAAAAAACAGAGCTGCTGCAAAATAATGCAGCAGCTCCTTAATTTAAGAACCAGATACTAATAATTATTCAGCGTCGGCTGTTTCATCTGCAGCGTTATCTGCATCAGCAGCTTCGGCAGCTTCAGCGTCTTCGAGAAGAGCTCTCATGGATATGCTGATTCTCTTATTCTCTATGTCAACGTCAATAATCTTAACATCAACAACGTCGCCAATAGAAACGATATCCTTAACATTGTCAACGCGCTTGTTAGCTAGCTGAGAAATATGAATCAAGCCGTCAACTCCATCAATAATCTGTGCAAATGCTCCAAAAGGCGTAATAGAAACGATTTTTGCAGAGATTACATCGCCAACCTTATAGTTTGCCTTAAACTGTTCCCAAGGATTATCCTCTGTCTTCTTATAACCCAGAGAAATTCTGTTGTTCTCTCTATCCAGTTCCTTGATATAAACTTCGATAAAGTCACCAACTTTAACTACTTCTGAAGGATGCTTAATGCGCTTCCATGAAAG
>CAZINV010000047.1:0-7111 GCA_964540685.1 uncultured Ruminococcus sp. | reverse complement strand
AACTTAGTATTGCTCATAACATACTCATTATTCGCCTCAGCCCATCCGCAATAGGCTGAATATAGCCTTGACGCACTTTCCTCATACTGCTTGCCGGTAACACAGCAGGCATCGAGAAATCCCGATACAACGTCCATCTCGGCTCTATAAGCATCAGTCGCTTCTTTGACTGCTCCCGGCATCTCTAAACCTTCCTTCTGCCACATGAGACATCCTTCAATCGCCCAGCGCAATATCCCGGGAAGTTCCTTCGCCAGCTTATACTTCAAATTCCTGTCCTTCTTATCATCCTCAAAACATGCATTAAAAGGTATCATGCGGACACGACGCCATATTCCGTTATCCGTTCCTCTTATAACAGGCTTATGATTGGTTGACATCCATAATTTAAAGCGAGGTATAAAATCAAATTCATTGCCATAAAGCTTTCTTGCCGTTACGGCATCTTCGCCGGAAATCTGCTTGAGCAGTCCTTCATTTATACGCATTCCCTCGGAGGGTTCCGCACTGGTGACAAGTCTTGCTCCCGAAAGCCTTGCAATATCTCCGCTTGCACTGCCTGCAGCTTTTCCGCGCATCATAATGGTTTCAGCTTGAACGTTCGCTGCATAGCCGTCAAACATATATCTCAGCACTTCCATAAAGGTTGATTTGCCATTTGAACCGTTTCCTATAAGGAAAAATACGCACTGCTCAGCGGTAGACCCGGTCAGAGAGTAACCCACAGCCTTTTGAATAAATCTTATAAGCGCTTCGTCTCCGCAGAAAATCTCCTGCAAAAACTGATTCCATTTGGGACAGTCACAGGTTTCAGCCGGAGCGCATTTAACCGACATGGTAAGATACATATCAGGGTCAGAAGGGGAGAGGCTGCCGTCTTTCAGGTTCACTATACCGCCGGGAGTATTTAGCAGATTATGCTTTCTGTCCAGCTCGGCATTGGTAACGGGCACAAGATGCTTTGCCTCCTGTTCCATGGCTTTTTTTGAATTATGAGAACGGGACTTCCTGATATGCCTTTGAAACTCCTCTTCCATTCTGGGATTGGATTCGTAAAGAGAAAGCTCCTTTTCCATGGAGGCAACTGTCTTGTCGCACAGCCTGAATATTCCTCCGCACTCGTCCTTTGCCCATTTGCATCCGTCCCAGCAAAGCCACACATTATCGGTATAATTATACCTTATACTGCCATCTGCTATGCGGACAAGCCTCCTTGCGTTGCCCATATCGTCAAAGGTTTCCAGAGCCTCCGGAGAAGTCTTTTGCTCTTCATTTGAAGCGGAATCAAACCTCCTATGCTGTCTGCCGGAATAGATATTCACGCACTCGCTTGCTGCTTTTTCCAGAATCAGCCTGCCATAGGTAGTACCGCATTGACGCCTGTCCCACTTGGGACGCATAAGCCCTGATTTACGGAAAATCTCGTCCATCAAAGAGACATCTCCGCAGCACCAGAAAGCAAGAATACTGCAAAATGCCAGGTCAGCTTCTGAATGGGACTTATAGCCGGAGATGTCACCCTCCATGAGAGCCTTGAATTTCCCTCCTGAACGGGAGTTTAAAGCCTTGCTTATAATTTCGGAAACAGACAGGTTTACAGGCACACAGGGCTTCTCAGGGCTTCTCATGCTATGCATTACGGTTTTTTCGCCAAGATACTTTTTATGAAGCGCCTTTACCTTTTCAGTACCGTCAGAGATTTCAGAGTATTCCGCGCACATATCTCCGGTACAGACGAAGAATCTCCCTTTGTCATACATTTCAACGTCTCCGTTCTTCCTTCTGCCCTCAGGCAAATGACCTTTGCAGATGATATGGATTCCATTGCCGGACTGGCTTCGTTCGGTATAGCTCTCCATTGAGCGGACAAATTCGCCGATAATATTTTTCTCTTTCCCGGCGATAAACGCGTCAAGCTCCTTCCTGCGATTGTCAATGTCAATCCCGAAATAGCCTGTCCCGTCAAATACAAATCCTATGCCGGAGTACTTAGAGCTTTCTCTTGCTGCTTCTTCAAAGGTTGTCCATGTCTTTGGGTCGGTTGAAGATGCACGGTTACCGTTTGCCGGATTTACAGGCACTTTCCTTGGCTTCTCAGGGTGCTTAGGGTCATGAACCCGCTGCCAGCAAATCCACTTTCTAGCACGGCGCAGTTCATCAGGAATCATTTCATACATAATAATACTTCCTTTCAAAATTTATTCGGGAAGAAAAATGTCCTTCCATAAACAGCGCCGTCTTAAGGAAAACTTGAAGCTTTTTGTTCAATTTCTGAAAAAATTTACAAAAAATTTACCCTACCGCATAAAAGCAGCAGGGCAAAGCAGTCTGATTATTCTATTTTTATAAGATGGTTATGCCTTTTTCCAGCAGTTTTTCTACCATATCGGACGGCCATATTGACGCTTGAACCTCTCCGATATGAGCCTTTTCCAGCAGCAGCATGCACAATCTTGACTGTCCTATACCACCGCCAATGGTAAGCGGAAGAGTGCCGTCTGAAATCATTTTATGGTAGGTGTACTTGTTTCTGTCCAGAGCATTACATTCAGCAAGCTGCTCCTGAAGAGACTTTTCGTCAACGCGAATGCCCATTGAGGAAACCTCCAAAGCGCTGTCAAGCACTTCGTCCCAGAAGAACAAGTCTCCGTTCATAGACCAGTCGTCATAATCAGGAGCGCGTCCGTCATGCTTCTCTCCGCTCTTTAGAACACCGCCTATCTGCATTACAAATACAGTGCCATGCTCCTTCGCTATAATTGATTCCCGCTCCCTTGGCGATTTGTCAGGATACATATCTTCCAGCTCCTGAGAGGTTATAAAGAACGGTTCGGCGCAAATGCCCGTCTTAAGCTGAGGATAACGCAGGTTTACCTTGCGCTTGGTATTGGCTATCGCCTTTACTATGTCCCTTACGGCTGCTTTTAAAGTTTCAATGCTGCGCTGCTCTCTGGTTATAACCTTCTCCCAGTCCCACTGGTCAACAAATATAGAATGGATGTTATCTACATCGTCGTCCCGTCTGACAGCATTCATATCAGCATAAATGCCCTCTCCCGGCTGATAGCCATAACGGTACAGAGCCATTCTCTTCCACTTCGCCAGAGATTGCACTACCTCGCCTTTCTCATCTATTTCCTTTATTGAAAAGTCAACCTTCCTCTCAACGCCATTGAGGTCATCATTGATTCCGTTTCCCTTCTGAACAATAAGCGGAGCGGACACTCTGTCCAGCACAAGCGCAAAGGACAGCGCCTGCTGGAATACGTCCTTGATATACTTTATGGCATGCTGGGTTTCGCGAATGGTCAGAGGAGATGAGTACCCCTCCGGAATATATAGAGATTTCGACATGAGAATCATTCCTTTCATAATATTTTTTTATCTTATATTGCCTACCGCTCTGGGATATAGAGCAACATCTCTTATATTGGATACTCCTGTCACATACATGATAAGGCGCTCAAAGCCAAGCCCGAATCCTCCATGAGGTACAGAGCCATACTTCCTCAGGTCAAGATAATCGCTATAAAGGCTGAGATTCATGCCTCTTTCCTCCATGGCGCTGACAAGCTTGCCATAATCGGCTTCACGTTCGCTGCCTCCGATAATCTCTCCCACTCCCGGCACAAGCAGGTCAACTGCAGCTACGGTCTTGCCGTCAGGGTTCTGCTTCATATAAAACGACTTTATCTCCTTGGGATAATTCGTTACAAATACGGCTTTCTTAAACACCTTTTCCGAGATATATCTCTCATGCTCCGTCTGCAAATCGCAGCCCCATGAAACAGGGTACTGAAAGCTTTCTCCGGATTCTTCTAAAAGACGTATCGCATCGGTATAGCTGCAAACGCCGAAATCATGGGATATAAGCTCTTCAAGACGTTCTATGATTCCCTTTTCAAAATGAGCGTCAAAGAACTTCATCTCCTCCTTGCAGGTGTCAAGCACGGTTCTGATAACATATTTCACCATGCTCTCAGCTTCTTCAATTACGTCAGGCAGCTCCGCAAAGGCTATCTCAGGCTCTACATGCCAGAATTCAGCCAGATGCTTTGGAGTATTGCTGTCCTCAGCGCGAAAGCTGGGCCCGAAGGTATAGATTTTACCCATAGCCATAGCAGCAACTTCTCCTTCCAGCTGCCCTGATACGCTAAGCCCTGCCCGTTTCCCAAAGAAATCATTGGAGTAATACTCCTCTTCGCTCTTATAATCAGTGGAGTAGCCTACGGTTGTCACCTGAAACATTTCTCCTGCGCCCTCGCAGTCGCTGCCGGTTATAAGAGGAGTATTTACATAGACATAATTTCTGTCCTGAAAATATTTATGAATCGCTGCTGCCATAACAGAACGCACGCGGAACACGGCATTGAAGGTATTGGTTCTTCCGCGAAGATGAGGCATAGTGCGCAGATATTCAAGAGTATGGCGCTTCTTTTGAAGAGGATATTCTGCCGGACAAGCGCCGAGTACGGTTATTTCCACGGCATTTATTTCTACAGTTCCATGCAGACCTTCCACAGCCTTTCCTGAAACCTTCAATGATGCTCCCAGATGGAGAGCGTCCTCATAATCAATGCCGGAGGATTTGTCAATAACGATTTGCAGATGATTAAGGGTAGTGCCGTCGTTAAGCGCGATAAAAGCCATTGTCTTTGAGTTCCTTGCCGTCCTTACCCAGCCGCATACGGTTACGCTTTTGCCAATATAACTCCCGCTTTCTTCAAAGATGCTTTTAATATCTATATGCTTCATATTCAGATTCCTTTCATAAATAAATAATCCCGTCCCGAAAAGAGCCAGGACGGGAGAAAAGTTCTTTTTTAAATTATACCACAGCCGATTGATTTTGTCAACACTTTTTATCAATCTCTCTATTGATTTTTTTTACAAAAAATGGTATAATTATGACCGGTAATATTTATGAAAGGTAAATCTAACAATGAAAAAAATAAATCTTCCTCATATAGGGCAGCGCATAATAAAGTCATCTGCCAGCGTCCTTCTTTGCTATATCATATATTTTCTGCGGGGACGAAGCGGTATGCCATTTTACTCAATGCTTGCAGCGCTCTGGTGCATTCAGCCGTACACAGGCAAAACATACAAAATGGCAGCTCAACGCATTACAGGAACGATTGTAGGGGCTGTGTTCGGGCTTGCTTCAATACTCCTTGAAATATACGTCTTTGATATTTACGACAACTTCTGGGGCTTCTTCATGAACGCGCTTTTTATAATTCCCGTATTGTACACAACGGTTCTCATGCATAAGAAAAACGCCTCATACTTTTCATGCTCCGTTTACCTGAGTATTGCCGTCAATCATATGGCTGACGCTGCTCCATATATTTTTGTTATGAACAGAGTGCTGGATACTTTCATAGGAATAGCTGCCGGAATAATCGTCAATTACGCCCGTCTGCCAAGGAAAAAGAACAAAGACTGCCTCTTCATCACCATTCTGGACGATATGATTTCTCCGGTAAAGGAAGAGCTTTCGTCATACTCTAAAATCGAGCTGAACCGCATGATAGACGAGGGCATGAAGTTCACCATAGCAACAATGAGAACTCCGGCAAGTCTTATAAAGCCCCTTGAAGGAGTAAATCTGGAATTTCCGGTTATAGCAATGGACGGCGCTGCTCTCTATGACCTGAAAGAAAACGCATATCTTACGGCTTACGTTATATCATATGATTCATGCGGAAAGCTGACCGGGATGATTCGCAGCGAAAACATGAACTGCTTTATAAGCGCTCTTTGCGATGATACCCTGATTATTTTCTATAAGGATTTGGTAAACAAAGCGGAAAAGGATATTTTTCAGGAGCTGAAATGTTCTCCATACAGAAATTACGTCCGCAGAGAGCCGTCAAGTCTTGACAGAACAATTTATATAATGGTTATTGACGAAACCATGAAGATAAACGCCTTTTACCAAAAGCTGATTGATTCCGGACTTGACAGGAAATTTAAGATTCTCTGCTATACTTCTAACCGCTACGAAGGGTTCAGTTATATAAAGATTTACAATAGAAACGCCAGCATTGATAACATGATACAGCATCTTATGAGCGCCTCTTGTCTTAAATCTAAAAACCTGATACAGGCTGAAAATGATAAGAGGAACAATTTTGATGACATTGTCAAGTCTCTCAAAAGAGGCTACGAGCCATTTATATTCAAAAAATAAGCCTGAGGATACCGTCTCCTCAACAACAGGCAAAACGGGGAAAGCAATTATTTCTGATAGCCGTTAGGATTATTTTTCTGCCAGTTCCATGTGTCTCTGCACATATCGGCAAGAGTTTTCTCAGTTTTCCAGCCAAGCAGCCGGAACGCTTTTTCCGCATTTGCATAGCTTTCAGGGAGGTCGCCCTCTCTTTTTTCTCCGTATACGTAATTGATTTTAATGTTGTTCGCTTCTTCAAATGTTTTAACTATTTCAGTCACGCTATATGGAGTACCAGTGCCAAGATTAAAAATCTCCACACCTTTGTTTTTGAAAGCATATTCAATTGCCTTTACATGACCCTTTGCAAGGTCTGCAACATGAATATAATCGCGTCGGCAGGTACCGTCAGGAGTATCATAATCATTTCCGAAAACAGTCAGCTTTTCCCGTCTGCCAACAGCCACCTGCGCTATATAGGGCATAAGGTTATTTGGGATTCCCTTAGGGTCTTCTCCGATTCTGCCAGATTCATGAGCGCCTATAGGGTTAAAGTAGCGCAGCAGAACCACAGACAGCCTGCCGTTCGCCTTTGCCGAATCTTCAAGAATCTGTTCCATCATAGCCTTAGTCCATCCATAGGGATTGGTGCATGTTCCGCGCTTCATTTCCTCGGTATACGGCACAGGATTTTCTTCTCCGTACACGGTTGCGCTTGAAGAGAAGATAATGTTATTCACATCATATTTCTCCATACATTCCAAAAGCGAAAGGGTAGTGTCAATATTATTTCTATAGTAAAGAAGAGGCTTTTCAACCGATTCTCCTACAGCTTTCAATCCCGCGAAATGGATTACAGCGTCAATTTTATTTTCGCTGAAAACCGCTTCAAGTTTGTCTTTGTCTTTAACGTCAATTTCATAAGCCTTAACGGTT
>CAZINV010000046.1:0-7160 GCA_964540685.1 uncultured Ruminococcus sp. | reverse complement strand
TTCGCCGCAGAAGTCTATATCAAATTCGTCCATATTGTCATTTATTGCCGGATATTCATCAAAATCAATGCAAAAGTCCTTAGCGATAAGAACAATGTTATCATCATATTCAACTTCTTCTTCTGAAGGATCTATTGTAATGTAAATACTGCCTGTAGATAAAACATCCTCATTGTGATAATAGTAATTGCCGTATTTAGTTAAGAAAGTATATTCTTTATCAATGCTTCTTTGCATTTCATCTGTAAAGTCTTTCCCTGCATTGATCTCAGCGCCGGTAAAGCCCATAAGATTCTTTAGACCTGATTCACTAATGCCTGCAGCATCTTCGCGAAGCAGAGCGTTTGTCCCAAAAGTGTACTCATCTTCAAGAGGATTCTCAAAACCGTCATCAACTTTCACAATTAAATACAAGTTACTGTCATCACTTTTATCAGTAACATAATTAAAAGATATCGCACAGCTGCCCATCAATAATTTTTCTGCGTAATCATGAAAACCCCAAGGGTCGATTTCAAGCGCAGATGTGCCGTCAGAAAAGCAGGAGCGGTAATGAATAAGAAACCATATTTCATTATCCTGCGCATAGTATTTTACAGAGCAAACATCTATCTCATCCATATTATCGTCAATGCTGCAGCTGTAAACATCTTGAAAGAGAGACAAATCAGGATATTCTTCTTCGTATTCAATCAAGCCTTCATCGTCTGAAAATTTAATATTTTCCATTGACGATGAATCAATACTCGCCTGCGTTTCTTCCTCCTGTACATTTTCCCCAACGTTTGAAGCAATGCCTGCAGCTCCAATGCCGCATGCGGCAAACGCGGCTGCTATTCCAAAGCCAAGAATAAGACGATTTTTATGATTAGTTTTGGAGGAAGACAATTCGATTATTTCCGTATTCTCAATCTGAGAAATCACTCGTTTCTGTACGTTTTTGTATGAAACCTCATCATTTGCATGGAGCTTGGGAAGCTCTTCTGCATAAAAATCAATGTTTGAAAATAATTCATTTAAGCTCATTTTCTTCATACCCATAGCCTCTTTTCTCAAGTTCGCTTCTCAATACTTTTCTGCTCCTGTAAAGTTTAGTTTTAACTGTTGAACTGTTCATACACATATCTTCTCCTATCTCATTTACCTTTTGACCGAAGTAATAAAATCTAAGCATGATCTCACGTTCTTTGTCGGGAAGTTCCATAATTACATCTTTTACGATACCTGAAAGTTCCCTCTCGGCTGCTTCATTCTCAACGTTATCATCTGAAATAATAACCTTGTCCTCAATATCTTCCGCAATCACTACATTCCGCCGCATATAATTAATGGCTCTCGTTCTTGCTATTGAAGCCAGATAGCCGCTGAGGCGGCTGCTGTTTATATCTTTGATGTGCCTCCATAGCGACAGAAAGACATCTGCAGTCAGTTCTTCCAGATCCTCGCAAGATATGTATCCTCTTAAGGCATTTCTAATAATTGTACTGACATAGGGAGTGTAAATTTCAATAATTGATTCAAGAGCGGAAGTATTCCCTTTTTTCATCTGCGAAATCAGTTTTGTTTCATTCACACTCATACCTCCTTTCATTTGCCTTCACTAATATAGACACATAATTTGAGAATTTGGTTTCACTAAAAAAAATTCGCCGCAGTCTATGCGGCGAATTTTTAAGATGACTTTATTTCACTCCTTATAAAAATACTTGAGCGTTCTTTTACAGCGCTGCTTTTACAGCTAATTATGCAAAGTCAGACAAAAAGGCATGTACTGGGTTTGGCATTAATACGCATCCGCACTTTTCAAAAGTTCTTTGGTATAAGGATGCTTTGGATTCCGGTAAAGCGGCACGGGATCCCCCTCTTCTACAATTCTGCCGTCTTTCATAATAAGAACATAATCACACATCTGATATACTATACGAAGGTCATGAGATATTAAAAGAATTGACACGCCCGTTTCCCTTACAATTTCTTTCATAAGAGACAGTATCTGCTTTTGTACAGTCACATCAAGTGCCGATACAGGTTCATCTGCTATGAGAAAACTTGGTTTAAGCATAAGAGCCGCTGCAATGCATACTCTCTGACGCTGTCCCCCTGAAAGCTGACTGGGACGGCGTTCTCTCAATTCTTCAGGCAGTTTTACAAGATAAAGCATTTCTGTCACTCGTTCTCTTCGCTTTTCAGCACTAAGTTTTGTACAATTCCTGAGCGGTTCTTCAAGTATCCATTCCACAGTTTTAGCAGGATTAAGAGAGCTTCCTGCATCCTGAAAAACCATCTGCGGATATTTTGTACTGTGACAGATCTCTCCAGTCTTGAAATGATGAGAATCAAGAATACATCTTGCCAATGTAGACTTTCCTGAACCTGATTCTCCTGCCAGTCCTATTATTTCTCCTTTTTTCACAGTAAATGATATATCATAAAGCACCTGCTGCTTTCTGTCACCAGAAAATAGCCTGCCGTTGTTTTGAGGATAAAAAGCGCATAAATCCGATACTTTCAGTACCGTTTCACTGTTATCCGGCTTATTTTCAAACTTATCTCTTTCAAATTTTGGCACAGCGGCAATAAGCTCTTTTGTATAATCATTCTTCGGATTTTCAAAAATATCATCTGAAAATCCCTCTTCAACAGCCTTGCCGTTTTTCATTACAACCATTCTTTTGCAAAGTGAGCGAACAAGAGCAAGATCGTGAGAAATAAAAAGAACTGTAATTCCGTTTGCAATGCATTGCTTTTTCAAAAGTGAAAGTATTTGCTTCTGTACGGTTACATCAAGAGCAGTTGTAGGTTCATCTGTCAACAGAATCTTCGGTTTTGCAATAAGGGCTGCTGCAATCATTGCACGCTGCCTTTGCCCTCCTGAAAGCTGATGAGGATATGAATTATAAATTCTCTGAGAATCAGAAAGCCCTGCTTCTTCAATAGCTTCCAAAGCCTTTGCTCTGCGATCTTTTTTTCCAAGCTCTGTGTGAAGCTTCAAAGTCTCTTCAACCTGCCAGCCAATTGTTTTTGCCGGATCAAGAGAAGTCATAGGTTCCTGAAATATCATTCCTATCTCACTTCCGCGTATTTTCCTCATTTCCTTTTGTGAAAGAGACAGAACATCTTTGCCGTCAATAAATATTTGCCCTGATACCTCAGCTTCTTTTGAAAAAATAAGACCTGCCGCAGCAAGCGCGGTCATGGTTTTCCCTGAGCCTGATTCACCTACCAGTCCAATTATTTCGCCCTTTTCTGCACTAAAGCTGAGATTGTCCACAGCAGTAAACGATTCTTTTCTGTCATGAAAAACAATCTTCAGATTTCTTACTTCAAATACCGCCATATCCGCCTCCCGCATTTTTGCCTCTTCCAAGTCCATCACCCATAAGCCCAAAGCCAAGCACAAGGAGTATAAGAACAGCTCCCGGATAAATGCACAGCATAGGATCTTTGAAAATATAAGTCTGGGCTTCCGAAAGCATACTTCCAAGACTTGGCTGCGGCGGCTGAACTCCCATGCCAAGATAGCTGAGAGCCGCTTCTGCAAGAACAGCGTTATTAAAGCCTATAAGCAGTGCAGATATAAGAACTGATTTTATATTGGGCAAAATATGAACAAAAAGTATTCTCGCATGAGACGCACCCTGAAGCCTTGCCGCTTGAACGTAGCCAAGGCTTCTGCATCTTTGAAATTCACCTCTGACAACTCTTGCAAAGCTCGGAGCAAATGCAATGCCCAATGATAAAACAAGCTGCCGCTCGCCAGTTCCAAAAAGAGCTATGACAACAAGCGCAAGCAAAACGCTTGGAAATGCAAGAAGCGCGTCTGAAATACGCATAAATACAGTATCGATAATTCCGCCGCAATATCCTGATACTGCTCCGATAATTATGCCAAGTCCCGCACCCAGAAATACAGTGCCCGCAGCAACAAGAAGAGTTATCCGTCCTCCATCCATTACACGGCTCAAAACATCACGTCCAAAAGCATCGCAGCCAAAGGGATGTGCTAATGAAGCACCGGCAAGCTTTAATGAAGCGTTTACCTTTTCCGGCGGGTAGGGTGTCCAAAAGCAGCCTGTCAAAAGCAGCAGCATTACGGCAGAAGATATAACTGCGCCTATAATAAATGTCCTGTTTTTCATTACGCTCTTCCCCGCCTTTCTATTCGCGGATCAAGCTTTCTGCAAATGATATCCACAAGAAAATTTATCAGTGTTACTACCGCTGCCATAAGCATTATAATAGCCTGAACGACAGGGTAATCGCGATTCATAATAGAAGTAAGAAGGATTCTTCCAAGACCGGGAATGCTGAAAACCTGCTCTGCAATTATACTTCCGGTCAAAATATCAGCAAGCGCCATCCCAAAAAAAGTCATAACCGGTATAAATGCGTTTCTGAGGACATGCCGGCAAAGTGCCTGCATATGCGAATTGCCTCTGCTTATGGCGGTTCGCACATAATCCTTGCTTTTTTCTGTTATAAGAGAACTCCTCAGCAGTTTAACAGACATAGCTGCTTTCGGAATAGCAATTGAAAGTGCAGGAAAAAATAGCGAGGATATAAAACCTGTAATGCTTTTATCATATGACACAAAACCGCCCGGAGTAAACAATCCCAATATGATACCAAACAGCAATGTTATAAGAAGACCTGAAAAAAACGGCGGCACTGACATCATAATCTGACCTATTGCGCATACGGCGGTATCCAGTTTCTTACCTTCAAATCTTGCACAAAACAGACCTGCCGGTATAGATATTACAAGCACCATGAGAAATGCCATAAGAGTCATTGTAACAGATATAGGCAGCTTGTCAAGAATCATACTTTTTACCGGTATGTTATAAGAGTATGAGACGCCGAAGTCTCCCCTTACAAAGTCCGCAAGCCAGCTGAAATATCTGACAAGAAAAGGTCTGTTAAGCCCCATTTCTTCTCTCAGAGCCTCAAGTCTTTCCGGAGTTGCGTTTGTACCAAGCTTGGCGACAGCCGGATCTCCAGGAATAATGTCAAAGACAAGAAAGAAGAAAAACGATGCTGCAAGCAGTGCAATCAGCATAGAAAAAAACTTTTTTCCCGCATATTTCACCTAATGTCGCTCCTTTGATTTACTCTGCACTTGCAGGCTTTATTTTTGCTATATCCTGAACGTAAAGCGGATAAAACTCATATCCTGTAAAGTCATTTCTTATGGCAACCATTTCAGCAAGATCCTGAATATATACATTTGCAGCATCCTCTGCAAGTATAGTTTCGCACTGCTTATAAAGCTCAGTCTGCTTTTCATCATCAGTTTCCAGCTGCGCACTGCTATAAACAGAATCATATTCGGAATTTTTATAATTTGTAAAGTTATTGCTTGCGTCTGAGCAGAAACGTGAAAGCATAGCAGATGCTGTAAGATTGGATGCGTCTACGCCTACAACAGTTGCTTCATACTGTCTTCCTGAATATACATCGCTAAGCCATGTGTTCCATTCAACTTTTTCAATTTCAACATTTACGCCGACTTCGCCAAGCTGATCCGCAATAACCTGAGCTGTATCAACATGCTGCGGGTAATTGCTTGGAACTGTAATTGTAAAACTCAGCGTTCCATCGCTGTAGCCTGCTTCTTCCAGAAGTTCTTTTGCCCGCTCCGGCTCATATTCATAAGTATCATTAAGCTCCGGAATATAATATTTCCTGAAATTCGGAAACATACTGCTGCCCAGTTCTTCGCCCTTGCCGTCAGATGTAAGAGCAAGAATATCGCCTTTATTTATAGCATAACAAAGAGCCTGCCTTACACGTACATCACTGAAAGGCTCAAAATCGTTGTTGAGATACATAGCCTGAACCAAGTTCATTGTGCCCTCAATAACCGTAAAGTCATCTGAAACCTGGTTTGCCTGCGATACCGGAAGATGCGCCATCATATCAATAGAACCGCCGTTCAGATTCACAACCAGAGAATCAGCGTCAGCGCAAACCTTAAACGTTACATTTTCAATATATGCCTCTTCGCCCCAGTATTCATCAAATTTTTCCATGACTATATTTTCCTGAACAGAACGTGACACATACTTATAAGGTCCTGTGCCTATGGGATTTGTATCTGCGTCAGTCTGACCGGCAGGCGTAATAGCAGCCTTTACAGAGGCAATATACGACATAAAGTCAGGATCGCGCTCAGCAAGAGTAATCGTTACCGTTTTTTCATCTGTCTTTTCAATAGACGAAATATTAGAAAATGCCGGCACAAGAGGATCGCTTCCATCGGTACCGGCACAGTATTCGATTGATGAAATTACATCTTCTGCTGTGACAGTATCGCCGTTATGAAATTTAACGTTCTCTCTCAAAGTAAACGTATACACAAGTCCGTCAGATGACTGCTCACAGCTTTCTGCAACAGCAGGGATAAGTTCGCCATTACTGTCAGGCTTGTAAAGCCCCTCGAATACATTAAAAAGTATTTCCCGGGTTGCGGCGGCTTCCGCTTTGTGCGGATCGAGACTTTCCTCAAGATCCTGAGCTATGCCGACAGTAATGTTCAAGGAATCTTCCTTTCCGTTACGGTCACTTGCGTTATTGCATCCGCTCAGTGCTGTGGAGAGTAGAGAAAGCGCCAGTATTACGGCACACTTTCTTATGGCAGCTTTTTTCATGTTACCATTCCTTCCTGAATAAATATAAAATTTTATGTAAGCTTTTCAGAAGGTGCTTTTCGCAGAGATAAAGCCCTCCCATTGCTATACGACTGTATTATAGCACTTCCCGTTCAAAAATGCAAGCGTATCAGAGCAATTAAAAATAATTTTGGTCATCCTACGTAAAATCGTAACTTTTTTGATGTATAATATGTGTATATTAAGGCAATACCGCATAATAATTATATGCATACCCGAATCTTCAGAACTTGCTCTCTAAATTATATTTCTAATCTTAATAAAATCGTATTGAATATTATATTTATATGTGATATTATATACACGCGTATAGAATAGGAGGGGTAATTATAATGAACAATTTGCCTGATATTATTAGGACGGCTATAGTTTATGAAAAAGGAGACAGCACTAAGCTCGGTGCAACAGTATGTACCAACGAAAGCGGAATAAAAGGCGTTAATTTCGCTGTTTACAGTGAAAATGCACTTTCATGCTCACTTGTGCTTT
>CAZINV010000045.1:873-7301 GCA_964540685.1 uncultured Ruminococcus sp. | reverse complement strand
TCGTAAAATAATGGCTATATTTGATAAATATATCTGCATGAGCGCTGCTTGTTAAGCGGCGCTCTTTTGTTTGTAATATAGTAAAGAAATATTGTGATGCTGTTATATTAAGTGCTTGACAATTGGTGAATTATGTTGTATAATATATTAAATAATGTAAATATTTTTTTGTCGCAAATAAATATAGGAGGAATTGTTATGAAAAATATGTTGACAAAAAGAATTTGTGCAGCGCTTACAGCAGCTGCGCTAGGTACAGGCTTGCTCTGTGCTCTTCCGGATAGTGCAATAGCGGAGGAAACAATTTTCGAAAGCGAATGCGAAGCATTAATTATTGATAATGCGGAAGTTGCAACCAAGGTTTACAATGACGAATATCCGGGCTATACCGGCGATGGATTTGTATGGGTAACAAGCGGCGGTACTATGACTTTTACTGTGGATGCTCCTAAAGACGGTATGTACCGCCTTGTATCAAGATGCCTTATGTATCTTGGAAGCGATGGAGAAAGCCGCGAAGCTGCAGTAAGCGTTGAACGTTCAGATGGAAGCACGTGGTCTAAAACTGCAAAAATTCCGCATACTGAAACATGGAGCGATTACAGCTTTGGCGATATTAAGCTTACCGAGGGCGAAAATACCATTACGTTTGGAGGCGGATGGGGCTATTGCCTTTACGACAGTGTGACGCTTACTGTAACTCCGGCTCCTGATTATTCAAAGGCAACTTCTGAGCTTGTCGACCCTGATGCAACAGCAGAAGCTAAGTCCCTTATGGGATATTTAAAGAGCGTTTATGGCAGCCATATAATTTCAGGACAGCAGGAAATTTACGGCGGAGGAAATGACGGCAATTCAGAACTTGAATTTGATTGGATTCAGGAAACTACAGGCAAGCTGCCTGCTATACGCGGTTTTGATTTTATGAATTATAATCCGCTCTACGGCTGGGAAGACGGCACTACAGAACGCGCTATTGACTGGACTAAAAATAAAAACGGCATTGTAGCAGCTTGCTGGCATATCAATGTTCCTATTGATTTTGAAAACTATGAGGTTGGAGACGCTGTTGACTGGACAGAATGCACGTATAAGAATTATCAGGATCCATCAGGCAGCACATTTAATACTGAGAATGCTATTGTAGAAGGTACAAAGGAATATGAATACTTCCAGGCTGCTATTGAAGATCTGGCTGAACAGTTCCTCATTTTGCAGGAAAATAATGTTCCGGTTATTTTCAGACCTCTTCATGAAGCTCAGGGCAATGAAGGAAATTATGACGAAGGTACGGCGTGGTTCTGGTGGGGCGATAGAGGCGCTGAGGTTTATAAAGAACTTTGGAAGCTTCTGTATACAACACTGACTGAAAAGTATGGCGTTCATAATCTTATCTGGGAATTCAACAGCTACAACTATTCTAATTCTTCTACGTGGTATCCCGGCGATGAGTATGTTGATATTGTCGCATATGATAAGTACAATTGCGAATACAACAGAGATGACGGGCTTACCAGCGGACCGAATGTTTCCGCTATCAGTTCAATTTATAATTATCTTGTAGAACTTACAGACGGTAAAAAAATGGTTGCCATGGCTGAAAATGACTCTATTCCTACAGTTGAAAATCTCACTGTAGAAAATGCAGGATGGCTGTATTTCTGCCCTTGGTACGGTGATTATATCATGAGTGAACGTTATCAGGACCCGGATACTTTGAGCGAAACATATAATAGCGAATATTGCATTACGCTTGATGAACTGCCGGAAGACTGGCTTTCAGCTTACTCAGACGGCGGCAGTACCGCTATCACAACTTCCGTTACAACTGCTACAGAAGAAACAACAACCGATGTCAGTAACACAACAACAACTGACAGCGAATTACAGGAAACAACAACAACAGAAGCAACTGCAATTACTGAAGAAACTTCAGCGACCGAAGAGACAACCGGCGAAACAGTGACTACTTCTACAACAAATACGGATTTTGATATAATATACGGAGACGTGAATTTAGACGGAACTGTTACATTGGTTGATATAGTATACCTGTCAAAATATATATCAAAGACATTGGATTTTAACGATAAGCAAATTGCAAATGCCGACTGCTATCAGGATGGCGAAACAAATGCTAATGACGCAAATGCTTTGTTGTCGTTTTTAGGAGAAAAAATTTCTTCACTGCCGGTAATACCTGAATAATAAAATTTGAGCTGCTGCAAATCTGATATGCAGCAGCTTGATTTATGTCCTTTGATTGGCTTTATAAAACGGAAAGGCTGATACGAAAAATATCGCACCAGCCTTGACCAATGAGGAAAATGAGGGAAAAAAGAATACGCAACAAAAAAACGCCTACTAAAATAGTATTTATAACGTTTTATTTTGTTGAACATATATATTATAATGTATTTGTAATGCCCTGTCGAGTGGCATTATTGCTCAAAACAAAGACTATATTGCTTTATCTATCAAAAAATATAATATATTATAAGAAAATATAGTGTATTGTAATGGGAGTAAACTGATTATGAAAAACAATGAAAAAAAGATAAACTGTTATAATGATTGGCGGCTTTTTTGTGTGCCTTCGCAGCTTGCAAAGAATTGCCTTTTTTACGTAAATGAAATAGGTATGAATTCATGCAAACCGTCTCAAAACTGTTCTCATGAACCTCAGGATTCTTTCGCTTTTATAATAGTACTTGCGGGAAACGGAATTTTAAAATATAAAGATGATGTCTATAATCTTAAACCAGGCTGTGCAGCGTGGCTTGACTGCAAATATGGGTATTCTTATTCGAGCAGCAGCGATTCGCCGCTGACACTTTCATGGGTATACTGCGGCAGCGCTGCGATGAGCGGTCTTTTTTCTTCTTTCTTAAAAAAGCAATGTTCTATTCTCATTCGTGCAAAGGAATTACAGCCGTTCATTGACGTATATGACGATATAGAAAGGCTTGTCAGAGAAAAGAAAACAGACTTTGAATATATTGTCTCTATTAAATTGCACGAGCTTGTAAACATGATGACAACTTTTTCAGCCGAAACAGACGGAGTATCCAATATTGTAAGCAGTATATCAGAGAAGAATGCTCTTATAAAAGAATATATTGAGCAAAATTTTAACAGAAAAATAACTCTCGACGATTTAAGCCGTGAATTTTGTGTAAGCAAATATTATATGCTGCACTCGTTTAAAAATCAGTATGGCATTACAATTATAAATTATTTGCAGTCATATCGTATCCGGCACGCCAAAAAACTGCTGGCATTTTCCAATATGAAAATAGAAGACATAAGCAGAGAATGCGGAATAAATGATTTAAGCTACTTCAATAAGCTTTTCCGTTCATTTGAGGGAATGACAGCAGGACAGTATAGAAAAAAAATGGAAAAAATAAATTGAAAAAATTAAAACATAGTCAAAATGTAAAAAAAGACTTGAAACCTGAAAAAAAATGTGGTAAAATAGTAAATGGCTATTTGCCAAGGATAGTGAGCGCGTTCTTTGAAAATATTTTTTCAAGGTCATCCTGAGAAAGCGGAAGGGCTTTGAGCTTCTTTATGCATGTTTCAGGGTCGCTCCACGGACTGTCTGTTGCAAATAAAATTTTGTCTGCTCCGTGAGCGCGTATTATGGATAGAATAATGTCCGGATCTTCCGCTTCCAGTACATATGCAAGGTCAAAGTATACAGGCAAACCGCAAAGCTTTTCAATGACCTGGTCATACATCTTAAATCCCCCTGCATGCGCAAGAATAATACGAGGTTCCCCTGGCATGTTGCCTTTGCTGACAGCGTCAAAAACACGAAGAAATCTGTCAGGCGTGCATTTTATTTCACCTTCGCAGCCTTCATCCAGACCTGCGTGGGTTACTACCGCAAGACCGATTGACAAGGCATAACGTATTATTTCAATGTAGCGGTTATCGTCAATAAAAGTATTCTGATAATCAGGATGAAGCTTAATGCCGTAAAGACCTGCTTTCTTTATTTCATCAAGATGTTCAAACGGCGTCTCGTCAAAGGGATGTATTCCTCCGAATGAGAATATTTTTTTTGTATTATTAAGACCAGCCGCAAATTCGTTTACTTTTTTAAACTGTGACGGCTTTGTAACCACAGGAAGTATTACGCTTTTGTCAACATCGCCTTTTTCCATAAGTGCTATGAGATCTTTTAGCGAACCGTCTCCATATGGAGTATATCCCGATTTTGAGGCGAGGAAGTCCATTGTAGGCTTTGCAATAGTATCAGGAAACACATGAGTGTGAAAATCAATAATCATTCCGGCTTTCTCCTTAATCTTGTAATTTTATTATTATACTACGCCTTATTATACTACGCTGTCAGATATTTTTCAAGTGTTTATTTTGCATAAAATGCAATATTTTATTTTAAAGGAGTTATAAAATGGAAAAAAAATATTATCAGAAGGAAATTGAAACGATGCCCTATGAGGAAATGAGAAAGCTTCAGGAAGAACGCTTTGTCAGGCAGGTAAAGCATGTTTATGATAATGTGCCTTACTATAAGTCGCTTATGAATGAAAGAGGGCTTACGCCTGATGACATACAGTCATTAGATGATTTAAAGAAGCTGCCGTTTCTTACTAAAGACGACCTCCGCGACCAATATCCATACGGATTCTTAGCAACTGATTTAAAGAACTGCGTCCGTATTCAATCAACGTCAGGCACTACGGGCAAACGTGTAGTCGCTTTTTATACCCAGAATGATATTGATATATGGGAAGACTGCTGTGCAAGAGCTATCACTGCAGCGGGCGGTACAAATGAAGATGTTTGCCATGTATGCTACGGATACGGTCTGTTTACAGGAGGTCCCGGACTTAACGGCGGTTCGCATAAGGCAGGCTGTCTCACCCTTCCTATGTCCTCCGGCAACACCGAAAGACAGATACAGTTTATGATGGATCTTGGCTCTACTATACTCTGCTGTACACCGTCTTACGCTGCATATATAGGAGAAACGCTCAGGGAAAAGGGTTACAAACCTGAGGACAACCGCCTGAAAGCAGGTATATTCGGCGCTGAACCGTGGACGGAAGAGATGCGTCATGACATTGAACAGACTCTCGGAATAAAAGCATATGACATATACGGACTTACAGAAATTTCGGGTCCCGGCGTTTCATTTGAATGTGAAGAACAGACAGGTATGCATATAAATGAAGACCATTTTCTCGCTGAGATAATAAACCCGGAAACGGGCGAGGTTTTGCCTGACGGCGAAAAGGGAGAATTGGTATTCACCTCTCTTACTAAAGAAGCGTTCCCGCTGATACGTTACAGAACGCGTGATATTTGCGTGCTTTCAAGAAAAAAATGTTCCTGCGGACGCACTCTTATAAAAATGTCTAAACCTATGGGCAGAAGCGATGATATGCTTATTATCCGGGGAGTAAATGTATTCCCTTCGCAAATAGAAACCGTTCTTCTGAATAAGGGATATACTCCTAATTATCAAATTGAAGTGGACAGAGTAAACAACACAGATACGCTTGACATAAATGTTGAACTTACTCCTGAAGAATACAAAAAGGCAAGACACGAAATGGATATACGCGAAAGGAATCTTGCTTCTGCAATAAAAACAATGCTTGGTATTTCTCCAAGAGTTCACCTTGTGGCGCCTAAGACAATTGTGCGCAGCGAGGGCAAGGCGGTACGTGTTATCGACCATCGCAAGCTTCATGATTAATCATCCGGCTTTGCAATGAAAATTTTAGAAATGAGGAATATGAATATGAATATTAAGAGGAAAATAAAGAGCTTTATTTGTATGGCTTTGAGCTGTGCTGTTACGGCAGGCGCTTTCTGCGGTGCTGTTTCCATAAGCAGTGCGCGTGCGGAGGATTCGGAAAAGACGTACAGGATAATGTGCATTGGCGACTCCATAACAGACGGATATATAGACAGCAATAACGGCTATAGAAAATATCTCTGCTACTATTTGCAGCAGCAAGGCATATCTTACGATATGGTCGGCGAGAAAAACAACTGGACAGATGAGGCTGTTTATGACTGGAACGGTACTTCTATTACATACGACCCTGCGCACTGCGGTTACAGCGGTTACGCTATAAAGCAATATAACGGAAGAAGCGGTCTGTACGAAACCATTTTCGGAGGAAGTAACTTTATCACCTCTTATGACCCTGATATAATGCTTTTGCAAATAGGAACAAATGATTTGCTTGACGCCCGTCTTAATGTTGTAGAAAATATGGGAGATATTACAAGCGAAACCACAGCTCTGCAAAGACTTGAAAGTCTTGTGGACGAGATAATTGAAAGCATGGACAGTACTGATGTGCTGTTTCTTGCAAGCGTTCCAGATATAGACGCTGAGATTCGTTCGGACTGGCTGGGCGCGTACCAATGGATAGCGCAGG
>CAZINV010000045.1:0-863 GCA_964540685.1 uncultured Ruminococcus sp. | reverse complement strand
CGATACAAGCAATACCGATGAATTGCAGGCAAAAGTTGATGAATATGTAAATACATATAATGAGGGCGTAAAGGCTCTTGTAGAGAAGAAAAAATCTGAGGGAGTCAATATAGGCTTTGCTGACGTAAACGGCGTTGTAGATATGAAAACGGGCTTGTATGACGGAGTTCATCCAAATGAAACCGGATATGCTGCCATGGGCAAGCTTTGGAGCGATATAATATCAGATTATCTGAACGAAGCAGATACGTCAGAAGAAACAACAACAACCACCACGGAAACAACCACCACCGCAGAAACCACTACCACCACGGAAACAACCACCACTGCCACAGAAGTAACCACAACAGAAGTAACCACAACGACAGAAACAACCACTGCCACTGAAACAACAACTACAACAGAAGAAACAACCGCTACGGAAACGACTACTCCTGCAGAAACAACCGCTGACACCGATATACCGGCGAATAATGCCATCGGAGATGTAAATAGCGATGAGGAAACAGATTTGTCCGACTGCATCGCGCTTCGCAAATATATTTTAGGTCTGATAAATATCAGCGATATAAATGCACAGAATAGCGATGTAGATAAAAACGGCAAAATAAATATTTTTGACGCGTCCTGTCTGATGGAAATGCTGCTTAATAAAATCAGCTGACGCTGCAGGTTTACCATGTTAATTAAGAAAGGATTGAATTTATATGAAGACAATATTACTGGCAGGCGGTGCGGGATATATAGGTTCGCATACCGCTGTGGAACTCCTGAATGCAGGATTTAATGTAATCATTGCCGACAACTATTCCAACAGCTGTCCGGAAGTAATAAATCGCGTGGAAGAAATAACCGGAAAAACC
>CAZINV010000044.1:6128-7305 GCA_964540685.1 uncultured Ruminococcus sp. | reverse complement strand
AAACTTCAAGGGCTTCTTCGCTTGTAGTTCATTGTTCAATTTTCAAGATGCCTTATCGCTGCCGTTCGACAGCTTTATTATTATAGCACCTTTTTGCTCTATTGTCAACACTTGTCTATGTAAAAGATTTTTGTTAGTTTTTAGCAACTTTATGTGTATTTTGCATAAATCTGGTAAAAATAAGAAAAGCGGACCGCACAAAGCAGCCCGCTATCCTTATATATTTTTGATGTAAGTTAAATTATACGCAGCCCTGAGCCTTCATAGCTTCAGCAACCTTTAAGAAGCCTGCAATGTTAGCGCCAGCCATGTAGTTGCCTTCCATGCCGTATTCCTTTGCAGCTTCATCGCAAGACTTGAAGATACTCTTCATGATGTCGTGGAGCTTTTCATCAACTTCCTCAAATGTCCATGACAATCTCTCGCTGTTTTGGCTCATTTCCAAACCGGATGTTGCAACGCCGCCTGCATTTGCAGCCTTTGCCGGACCATACAGGATACCGTTAGACAGATATATTTCAATAGCCTCAGGTGTAGAAGGCATATTTGCACCTTCAGATACGACCTTGCAGCCGTTCTTAACCAATATCTCGGCAGATTCCTTGTCAATTTCATTCTGAGTTGCGCAAGGCAGAGCAATATCACAAGGAATTGTCCAGATGCCCTTGCAGCCTTCATGATATTCAGCTTCCGGATGTACTGTTACATACTCCTTGATTCTCTTTCTCTCAACTTCCTTGAGCTGCTTAACCAGCGGCAAATCAATACCGTTCTTGTCATAGATATAACCGTTAGAGTCAGACAGTGCAACAACCTTTGCGCCATACTGAACAGCCTTTTCTGTTGCATAGATAGCTACGTTGCCGGAACCGGAAATAACAACTGTCTTGCCTTCAAGCGACATACCGTTAGCCTTAAGCATTTCATCTGTGAAATACAGCAAGCCATAGCCTGTAGCTTCTGTTCTTGCCAGAGAACCGCCGTATGTCAGGCCCTTACCTGTCAGAACGCCTGCAAATTCATTGCGCAGTCTCTTATACTGACCGAACATATAACCGATCTCACGTCCGCCTGTACCGATATCACCAGCCGGAACATCGCAGTCAGCGCCAATGTGCTTAGAAAGTTCTGTCATGAAGCTCTGGCAAAAACGCATTACTTCGCCGTCGCTCTTACC
>CAZINV010000044.1:0-6118 GCA_964540685.1 uncultured Ruminococcus sp. | reverse complement strand
AGCCGCCCTTGCCGCCGCCCATAGGCAATGTTGTCAGGCTGTTCTTGAATACCTGTTCAAAGCCCAGGAACTTAATGATGCCCAAATATACAGATGGGTGAAGTCTGATACCACCCTTATACGGACCGATTGCAGAATTGAACTGTACGCGGAAGCCTCTGTTTACCTGTACCTTACCGTTATCATCTACCCACGGTACACGGAAAATAATCTGTCTCTCAGGCTCAACAATTCTTTCAAGAACGCCTGCTTCTACAAGGTCAGGACGTCTTTCAACAACCGGCTCCAGCGTCTCCAGAACTTCTGTTACTGCCTGAATAAATTCCGGCTCACCGGAATTTCTCTTCTTTACTGTTTCAAGAAGATCGATCAGATATTGATTTTTCAAATTCATTTTAACTACTCCTTACATCAAAAAAAATTCTGTGCCTTACAGCACTAATGTATTATTATTAAATACGTGTACCAAAAATATTAAAAATGCGCAGCAAAAAGGGCGCAGACAATCAAAAGCGACTTTATTAGTGCTTTTGAAAATCTGACGCCATTGTCATTACTATTATTTCAGTACTTTTTTAGTATACACCATTACATAGCTTTTGTCAATACCTTTTTTCAATTTTTTCACTTTTTAAGCAAATTGCCCGCATAAGAAACAGTCTGTTTCAGAGCAGATCCTTTTTCTATACCCGCAAGTCTCAGTTTATGTGCATAGGAAAGCAGTTCCTTAAAGTTTTCATCTGGTACAAGCCCTGCATCAATAAGATCTCCGCCTGTAACATACGGCTTAGACATAGTTTTTTCATATATTGCCAGCCTTTCAAAAAGAAACTTTTCAGAAGATGTTTTACCCGCAAAGGTCCTTCTTCCTTTGTCATCTGCAAGAGCAATATATATTAAATCAGCGGGGCTAATTGCCTTGTCGAACATTTTATTTGTTGATTTTACAGATGCTCCTGCATTTGCAAGAGCGTTGGGCTTCATATGCAATTCTGTCATATTAAGCACATAGCGTATAAGCTTTTTTTCGCTTGTAATCCGGCAAAGAAATTTTTTCACAATAGGCAGACCTTTAGTTTCATGCTCGTATGCATGGTAAACACCGTTTATTTTTTCCGTACAAATAATTTTCCCGAAATCATGTACAAGCGCCGCCATCATAAATCCATAGGGAAAAGAAACTTTGCTGCGAAATTTAGCCGCTTCATCAAGTACCATCATCGTATGATTCCAGACATCGCCTTCCATATGGTATTTGCTGTTCTGAGGAATATCTATAAGCATTTCCACTTCCGGAAACCATACTTCAAGCTGTCCCATTTTACGAAGCGTCTCAAAAAATATTGACGGTTTTTCTGCTTTAAGAAGTGCCTTTATAAGTTCCCCCTCAATACGTTCCTTTGAAAGAGCACTTAAATCAATATTATTGCAAAGAGCAATAGTTTCATAAGCTGCTTTAAAATCAAACCGCGCGGCAAACTGTGCAGCTCTCAGAACTCTCAGCGGATCTTCAGGAAATGTCTCATCGCTGACATGACGTATTATTTTGTTTTTTATGTCATTCAAGCCGCCGAAATGATCAATTATTTCACCTGTTATAATATTTTCCATAAGAGCATTTATAGTAAAATCACGTCTCCGAGCCGCCTTTTCCGTGCCAATAAAAGGGTCGGCAATCACATCAAAGTCACGGTGTCCCTTACCGGAAGAATATTCTTTCCTCGGCAAAGATATATCCAAACCGCAGCCCTTTATTCCATATACACCAAAGCTTTTGCCCGTCTCCATACGCGTTCCAAGGCTGTCAAGTGATTTTTCAAGTACCTTCGCTGAAACGCCATGCACTTCTATATCAATGTCCTTATTTTCGCGTCCCATTATTTTATCACGTACATAACCGCCTACAAAATATGCAGTTCCGCCATTATTCGCTATAATTTCCGCAAGATGCACTGCTGTTTCAAGATCTTTTTGCACAGGCTACTCCTTTTCCGCTATCCATCTCCAAGGCATATTTTTCCAGTAATCTCCTGCATAATCTATGCCAACGCGTACATTTGTTCTGAGCTTTGGATGAATACCGTCATCCTCTATCCACAATTCATCATGATCCGCAAAGCTTTTGCCGTTAAAGCTTTTTCCTATTTGCAAATACTTGGTAAGCTTTGCCGGACCATTGTGCACTTCACCTGCACGTATAAGTACGCCTTGCGGCTGTTCCTCTTCCCCTGTTATAACATTCATGAGCCAGTGCATTCCATAACAAAGATAAACGTATATAGTACCGCTTTTCCTATAAAGCAGCTCTGTTCTCGGCGTTCTGCCCTTTGAAGCATGACAGGCAAGATCTTCTTCACCGCGATACGCTTCTGTTTCAGCAATTCGCTCTCTAAGCAAACTTCCGTCAGGCAAACGCCTTATAAGCAGTTTCCCCACCAGATCAGGCGCAACATCCAGGCAGTCACGATGAAAGAACTCTTCTCTTAAACGCAGACCCATGCTTTATTCTCCTTTTTTAAATACAGTTATATCTGCAGGAGGAGTTACATAAACCGTATGCTGATTTGAAAATATCACCATTCCCGGCTTTGCCCCTACAGGCTTCTTTACAAATTTTACAAGGCAGTAATCAACCGGTACCTGTGCAGAAGTTTGAGCTTTACTGTGATATGCAGCAATCTGTGCTGCTTCCAATATAGTATTCATAGGCGCTTCTTCGCCTTTTGTATGAATTATTACATGCGAGCCAGGAATATTCTGAGTGTGAAGCCATACATCAAGCTTTTCAGAAGATTTCAAAGTAAGCTTGTCATTCTGCTTATTATTTCTTCCTACGGAAACAGCAAATCCGTCTGAGGAAACATATTCAATAGGCGGCAGCGTCTTAGGAGCTTTGCCTTTAATCCTTGAAGAACGGATATACCCTTGCTCTGCAAGCTCAATCCGAAGCTGTTCAAGGTCATTTTCAGTTTCAGCACGAGCCAAAACATCAAGCACACTGTCAAGATAAAAAAGTTCCTCGCGTCCTGCCTTTATCTGCTCTGCAAGAATTTTTTCCGCTTTACACGCTTTTTTGTATGCACTGTAATATCGCTGTGCATTCTGCGGCGGAGTAAGTCTGCCATCAAGAGAAACAGTTACGACAGGACAGCTTTCCTCATAAAAGTCCTCTAAAACGGCTTCCGTATCGCCTTTTTTTATACGGTAAAGATTTGCTGAAATAAGATCAGCGTATCTTCTAAGCGTATCCTTTTCTTTGCAGGCTTCAATTTCCTCCGACTGAGAAGAAATTCTCCTGCTTATACGTTCAGATCTCTGGACAAGCAATCTGAAAAGGTCATTTGCTCTCTGCTTCATTCGTGCAGTTCTATCACGCTGCGCATAGAAAGTATCAAGGAGTACGCAAGCTGACGGAACTTCGCGTGTTACCATAAGCGTCCCGTACTGATGAAGCGGCAGAAATGAAAAATCTTTCAGCTGACCTTCTTTATCAGCTGCAATTGTAAAATGGCACTGACCATTTATCAGCATTGACCTTGTACGGCTTATAGCAAAACAAAGCCTGTCAAAATGGTTATCGCTCATAGTTTCTATGCGAAGGTCAAGACCTTTCCCTGAGTAAAACGCCCATTCCCGTACAAGTACAGGAGAAACTCCCTCTAAAGCCGAAAGCAGAACCTTTGTCAAAGCACCGTTCTTCTCTTTTAAAGCCTCTCTTATCTCCTCATCCCGACATGCCAAAAAGTTAAGTCTCTCATCTCTCGGAGGAAATTCATATTTCATTCCCGGAAGAACAAGCCTTTTGCTGGACATATCAGCGTCAACACGTTTTATGCTGTCAATAATTATACCATTTTCATCAATCAGAATGAGATTGGAGTACCTTCCCATTATCTCACATGCAAGAGTAAGCCCTGTCACATCTCCGATTTCATTTACACAGGAAAAATCAAGATAAAGCACACGTTCCAGACCATCCTGTCTTATGGAGAGAAGCTTACCGTTCCCCAAGCGTTTTCTCAGAAGCATGCAGAACATAGGCGGAACCTTCGGGTTTTCAACCTGAACATCCGTAAGGTGAATTCTCGCACGGTCGGCAGATGCCGAAATAAGCACCTTGTATCCTCCTTCGCGTCTTCTCAGCGACAAAATTATCTCATCTTTTGCAGGCTGGTGAATTTTTTCCACACGAGTTCCTATAAGACAATTCATTTCTTTTCTCACCGCATATAAAAATGCTCCATCGAGCGCCAATTATCTCACCTCTTTCTGTGCTGCATTAAATCATCGATTTGGTTCTCCAAATTCGTACATAACCGGATCGCCTATTTTATCGCATATAATTTCAATATCAGGAAAAGCCTTTGCCAGCTTTTCAGCCAATATATTTACAGCCATTCTTTCCGTATGGTAATGACCGCAGTCAAACAGAGAAACCCCTGCATTTTTAGCAGTATACCAATTATCGTGCTTTATATCTCCCGTTATCAGGGCATCGCACTGCTGTTCTATTATTCCATTTAGGAACGAACCGCCGCTGCCGCTGCAAAGAGCTATTCTTCTGATTGTTCTGCCTCCATCACAGTAACGCACAACTGTGCAGCCAAAAATATCCTTCAGTATTTCAGCCATATCTGAAGCACTGAAAGCTGACTTGCTTTCAGCTATCCAGCCAAATCCGCTGCCGCACAGTGAATCTATTACTTCGCCTAAAGAAAGCTTCTCTCTGCACATTTCATAAAGTTTCGCATTTATTCCCTCTTTCGCAATATCAAGCGGAGTGTGAACGCATATTGCCGACATATTTGAAGCAGCCAGCTTCCATACAGGGTTTGCCGGATAAAGATTTTTCAAAGGTGAAAAAATCACCGGATGATGAGAAACCATCAGCTGTACTCCTGCATTTTTTGCGGCAAGGACAGCTTCGCCGGAAATGTCCAAAGCTATATATATTTTATCAGCAGGCATGCTCATATCTCCTGCAATAAGTCCGCTGTTATCCCAGCTTTCCTGCGTACTAAATGGCGCTATTCTGTCTATTTCTCTATAAATATCTCCTACAGTTATCATTTTTTCACCTCGCATTTATTCATAATCTCCTGACTGAATTTCTTGTATTTTTCCGCAGCATCCGGCTGAACTGCTTTCAACTGCCCATATAATTTTATAAACTGTGCCCGCTTAAAATCACCGTATGACCTCACTGTTTCATCATTCCAGTCAAGCAGTCCCATTTCCTGTTCAAATTCGGAAAGCGTATGCTTTTCGCCATCATATTTTGCCTTCATTATTGTATAAAAAAAGCGCCCTTCGCAGACTATTTTCTCGCAAACTATATTGAAGCCGTTATTGCAAAGCCATTTTCTCAAAAAAGATATCTTTGTCATAGGCTGTAAAATAAGGTTAACATTTCCTTTTATCCAGCTGCATTCCTCCAAAATATGAACGATAGTCTCTCCGCCCATACCGGCAATCACGACATCAGTTACTCCCTCTTCGGGGACATTTGCAAGTCCGTCGGACAATACAAGTTCTGCCTTGCTCATAAAGCCTGACTGCATGAGAGTGCGCTTTGCCGCATTAAGCGGACCTTTCGCCAAATCTGAAGCAATAACTTTCCTGCATCGGCCGCTTTTTAACAGTTCCACAGCCAGATAAGCATGGTCAGTGCCCACATCGCACGCAGTCCCCTCACCTGAAACAAGTTCCGCGCAAACGGAAAGCCGTTTTGCAAGCATTTTTTCACCTCGCTAATACTAACACTAATCCCTCGCCAGCTGAATGAAAAGCGGCTGTCTTTAAGACAGCCGCCAAAGCTCAATTAAAAAAACTTACGCCTCTTTTGCAGCTACGCTCTGATTCAGCTTTTCAACGAGAGCATCGCAGTCAACACCGTGAACCATGCAAGCTTCCTCTACACTTTCTCCCCGTGATGAAGGGCAGCCTAAGCAGTGCATACCTATTTCAAAGAAAATAGGCGCAGTTTCCGGAGCAATATCCAGAATATCTCCAATAATAGTATCCTTTGTAATTGTTGTTGCCATTGCTTTCTCCTCCTATTTATTGTTTTTTATGCAAGACAAGGCACAGCTTTCGCCATGCCCCGTCCCCATTTATT